>CAZNDN010000001.1:0-1884 GCA_964571815.1 uncultured Fibrobacterota bacterium
CAGGGATCGGCCCTTGACGCGGATGCGTGGCAGGTGTACTCAAGTGCCGGTGCGACGGCAGCCCAGCAGTCGGCCACTGATATCGTCGTGGGCTTCGCAACCAGTGCCGTGAGAATGTACTCGCCGGCCGCGGCCAAATCGGCGGGATTCATTCCGAACTGGACCAATCCTCCTACCACAGGTATTACGAAGTACAGCGGTGATTACAGCGCGATCACCACCAGGGAGGAAATCCAGCAGGCCTACGGGACCGGTGGGACCAATGTGGCCGTCAGTGCCGATGATGTCGTGATTGTCGAAACAACAGAGGGCGCCCACGTGATGATCAAGGTCAACAGTGTTTCCAGTAGCGACGCAAGCGCTTCCGTGACGGTGGTTGCCAAGTACTGATTCGGTATCCACTAGTCCAACGTTGCTGATCGCGGGTACTTTGCACCGGCTCTCAATGGGCCGGTGCATTTTTTGTGGGGGATAAGTGGTTTCTTCCCCCCCCCCCCGCCGGCAAGCAGACCGCTTCCCGGCCCATTCATATCGGAACAGGCAACGTGTTGCAGGAGGAGACGAGCCGGCCGCGATTGACACCGACTCTTTCGTGTCCGAAGTGACCGATGCTATATTTACGGAGTATGCCCGGTTCGTCCACACATCCCAGGGAGCTCACGGAATGAAGAGCACGGCGAGGTTGCTTACGGCACTGGTAGTCCCGCTTCTGGTCGGCTGCGCCAACGATACCGTGACGGCGATTTTCATCTCCGATCAGCAGGAAGTGGAAATGGGGGAGAATTTCGTTGAGCAGATCGAGGCCGATACGGTGAACTATCCCCTGTATGAGGACAATCCCGATCATGACCCGGCGCTGGTCGACTATATCGACGAGTTGGGGCAGAAGCTCGCCTCGAGCCAGGACGACCGTACCACGATTGATTACCATTTCACGATCATCGACAAGGACAGCGTGATCAACGCGTTCGCCGTCCCCGGTGGATTTATTTACATCTACACCGGGCTGATCAAGGAAGCCCACGATGAGGCGGAGATTTCCGGGGTGCTTGCCCATGAGCTGGGCCATATCACCAAGCGGCACGGCGCCAAGCGGATGGTCAAGGCGATGGGCATTGAATTCGTGCTCGACCTCGTGGTCGGCAAGGAAAACGCCCTGAGAACCGCCCTGGATCTCGGTTCGGGCATTCTTTTCCTCAAGTACAGCCGCGATGATGAGTACCAGGCCGACAGTTGCGCGGTAGAATACTCGGTCAACGCTCAAATGAATCCCCTGGGGATGAAGACCTTTCTGGAATATCTTGCCTCATTGAGTGAAGGACCCGGTTGGGACGTGCTGTCAACCCACCCGCCATCGGAGGAACGGGCCGATTCGGTCCAGGCCCTGATAGGCCGGAAATACAAAACCCAGGCCGCGAACTGGGACATTCCGGACAAGAAGATCAGCCCCTGATACGCTCCCGCGGAGCGCTTCAACACGGGCCTCGGTTTCCGGTTCGGGCCATAGTGCACCCGCCGATGATCGCGAGACGTGGTTCGCTCCCGCCGCCGTCGAAAAAACCTTGTAATCCCCCCGGCCTCAATTACTATATTATCTCTTGACTATTCAGGCGAGTGGTATCTCCAACTCCGAACCGGGATCGTTCACGGTCGTACCTCCAACGAAAGGGTGAGCCTCATGGCGAAGCGAAGCGCCGCGGCAACCGTAAGTATTGTGCTGGGGATTGTTGTCGGACTGTTGCTGATCGCGGCAGTGGCCCTGAAGGTCATGTTTCCTCCGGAGAAACTGAAGGCCATGGTTATCCCGCAGGTCGAAAAGACGCTGGGAAGGGAGGTGGAAGTCGGCGGCGTGGGGTTTTCACTTTTTCCCGTTCTGGGTGTCAA
>CAZNDN010000001.1:1984-12209 GCA_964571815.1 uncultured Fibrobacterota bacterium
ACGGTTACCTACCACGACCGAAAAGGGGGCATGAAACTGCGCCTGGGAACAATCGAGCAACGGGTCGATTTCGACATTGACAAGGCACTGGAGGATGTCGCGACCACGGGCGAGCTGGAAATAGCCGACATTGCCTTCGTCTCCGCCGACATTCCTTCAGAGCTGACCGGAATCACCGTGACCCTTACGCACGACATACAGGCGAATGTGCCGGCGGCCGAGATTCGGATCAACGCGGTTCGTGCATCGCTGCAGCAGGTGGCCGTCGCGCTCGAGGGAAGCGTGGAGGATTTCGACGCCACGCCGGTCATTGACTTGCGAATCACGAGCGAGCCGATATCCATGAGCGAGATCCTCGCGGAAATCCCCGTTGCCATGGTTCCGGAGATGGCAAAGACCAAGGGGGAAGGGACCCTCAATTTCCTGGTCACGGCCAGGGGCGCTCTCGATTCGGCCGGGCCTTCGGTCGAAGGGAACCTCACGCTCGAGAACGGTATGATTCATTACACCGATCTCCCGAAATCAATCCGCGACCTCGCGATTGCACTCTCTTTCACGACCAACAGCCTTGACATTTCAAAATTCTCGTTGAAACTGGGCGACAATCCGGTTGACCTGGTTGCCGCGGTGCACGATTTCGAATCTCCCACCGTCGACGCCAGGCTTGACGCGAGTGTTAACCTTGGCGATCTCAAGAGCGTGATGACGCTGCCGGAGGGCAACTCACTCGACGGGAGCATCGAGGCGCACGTGAAAGCAAAGGGCGAGGTCGATCCGGAGGACCCGACCACCATGGACGTGGACGGGACGGTAAAGCTGCAGGAGGTCAAGGTGGTGACGCCGGCGCTTCTGAAGCCTCTGCTGGTTGACGGTTCCCTGGGGTTGAGTCCGGCGTGGGTTTCTCAGCAGCTCTCCATCGACATCGGTTCATCGCACATGGATTTTCAGGCGCAGCTCACCGACTACCTATCGCTGGTCGTGGGCGATTCCACGCATCCGGGGCCGCGGCCCAGGCTTACCTTTTCGTTGAACTCGCCGCTTCTCAATACCAACGAGTTTCTTCCCGAAAACGAGGCGCCCCCCGAGCAAGCGGAGGCGGCGGATGAGCCGGCCGACCCGGACGCATTGCTTATGGCCGCCCCGCTTCCCGGGATCGATATGGAAGGCAGTATCGTTACCAAGAAGCTCATGTACAAAACCATCGAACTCTCCGACATCAGCGCTTCCATGAAGACGATCGACGACGTTATGGACGTGTCGTTACGGGCGAAGATGTTTGACGGGGGATTCCGGCATGAGCTGGACCTCAACGCCAGGGATATCAACAATCTCAAGATTGCAAGTGATCTGAAGATCAGCAGAGTTGAAATCGCCGATCTCCTCTCGGGCGTCGAGGCGTTCATTCCGGAGGATATCCCGCTGGCGGCGCAGATCAAGGAGCTGGACAAGTCCCTGTCGGGACGGATTACATTCGAGAACAGCTCCACCACCCGGGGCGGCACGTCGGCGGAGGTGAGCAGGAATCTCGAGGGGACGATCTTCGCGCGGCTGGCCGACGGGAAGATCACGGGAGGCTCGATACTCGATGCCGTTTCCAGGACCGTGGGGAAGTTTTACGAGCTGAAAGATATCGAGTTCGACGACATGAAGATCCGTGCCCGTATCGAGAACGAAAAGGTGTATTTCGACGAGTTCGACATCGACTCCCGTCTTGCGGGCAACTGGGGGGTCGGCGGGGGAGTGGGGTTTGACGCGACCCTCGATCTCACGCTTTCCAATCAACTGCCCGAGAGCATTTCATCGAAAATTCTCGGTGTTCAGCAGAAGGGCAAGAGTGCGGTGAAGAATCTCCTTGGCGGCGTGCCGGGCGGCGACATCGCTTCGGGACTTGTCGACCAGGGAGGGATCCCCGTGGACAACGATGGGCGGGTCGTGCTTCTTATCGGGCTGAAGGGGCCGGCCGCCAGGCCCGGGCCGACGTTTGAGGGTTTCGGGGGGGACAAGAGGCCGGGAGAAGCCGGAGAATCACCGAAGGAGGTGGTTACGAAGAAGATCAAGGAAGAGGTGGAAAAAGCAAAGGAGAAGGCACGGCAGGAGGTCAGGAAGCAGAAGGAAAAGGTGGAGCAGGAGGTGAAGCAGCGAAAGGAAGCTGTGGAAAAGAAGGTCGAGAAGGAAGTCGAGCAGAAGAAGGAAGAGGTTACGGAAAAGAAAGAAGAAGCGGTGGACAAGCTGAAGGAAAAGACGGGGAAGAAGCTGAAGGGGCTCTTCTGAGGCCCTCACACGCGGTATCCGATGAACCCCGGTTCACTCGGCTCGGCTCGCTGCTTTCACCGCACCGATGGAAAGAACAGAAGCCTGGTGTCGCCCGGGCGGATTTCGACCCCTTCCCAGGTTTTTGAATCGAGGGTTTCTCCGGAGCGGCCTCGTGCTTGTGCGGTGACCCGGTGGGATCCGGGCTCTACGGGAATACGGGCAACCTGGACGGTTTGAGGAAGCAGGAAACACATGCGTGTGTCGGCTTTTTCGAGTTGGCTGGACAGCGCATCAGTCCCCACATTGATCAATAAATTGGCCACGGGACTCTCGGTCGCCATTTCGCGCTTGGCCTTTTGTGCGGCGATAGTTCTGAGAACGACCCGGACCGCCGTCCGGAGAAGAATGGCATTCCAGTTGTCCTCGAGGTCCTTTTCCAGCAGAAGGTCCGTATTGGTGAGAATTTCGGTTCTGTGCGAGGGAGCGGAGTCGACGCCGACCGCGAAGTGGCTCGTTTCGGAGTGTCGTCGAACCGCGGTGGGAAGGGCGAACTTGATATGAAAGGTCGAGCCCGATTTGACCTTATCCTTCTCTTCCCCATCCCGTTTCTCACGTTCGACCTCGGGCAGGGGAGGCGCCGAGAACGTGGCGGTGACCATGTCACCGCGTGGATCGCGGTAATGAATGACCAGCAGGCCGTCCACGACGTAGGTGCCCCAGAAGACCTGCTCGTCCAGTATCGGTGATTTGCCGGCATAGCCGACAAGCACAATCTCACTCCGGTCGGCGTCGAGCCCGGTAATCTCGTTCTTCGAAGCGCCCGGTGTAAGCCCCAGCAGCTTCACATCGTCCTCTCTCCCCGCCTCTATCAACTCGTGGTACGCGAGGTCCCGAACCATGCCGGGGAGTTCAATCGGGCCGTTGCGGTATGCCTCTACCGCCTTGAAAAGAGAGACGGCGGCGTTATCACGCTCGCTTTGGGCGGTGTACACCATCGCGGAGAGGAAATGCGACATGCCGTCTTCGCGGTACCTGCTCTTCCCCTTGTCCTTTTCGGTGTAGGAGTCGAAAACCAACTGGACCTTGCGCGTCTCGACAAGAGACTCGTCCAATTCTCCCCGGGCAAGGTAGTTGAACGACAGAAACTGGTGCAGCAGAATGCGTTCGTATCGTCTGCTCCGGTAGGGTCGAAGGTTGTCGTTTGTCAAAAGCGAGGCAGCTTCGTTGGTGATCGAGCGGGCATAGAGTTCATCGAGCACCTGTTCAGCCCGGTCCAGGTAGTGAAGACTGGAGTCGAATTCACCGGCATAGTGGAACAGTATGCCGATGTCGAGGAAGTAGAGGAAAGTGTTGCGGTCTCCGTAGAGTTGCTTCGATGAGCGTATTTGTTCGATCCCGGCCGCGTAGTCGCCCTGGGCCGTGATATCGGCAAACTCTTCGACACGACGCAGACTGAGGCTGGTGCACGAAAGGATGAGCGTTCCCGCCGCGGCGGCAAGGGCGGCCCTTACGAGGTATACACGGTTTGTCACCAGGCGGGAGATCATGATCGGGACACCGAAGGGGGAAGAGGCGGACGCAACGGTGTAACCCGGACGAAAGCGACCGCGGTCTCGACCCGGTCAGTTGCGAGCCGGGGCCCTTTGCTTACAGTCGCGTACCGCTGCGCGAGATAAACTTCTTGATCTTTTTGTCGCCGATCCAGAGCTTCTTGTTGGTCAGCAGCTCGATCAGCTCCATGTCAACCTGATAGTACATCACACGATTGTTGCCTTCCTGATCCGCGATCGTGTTGATGCTTCCGATGAGCATCAGGTCGGCACCGATCTCGTTTCCCGCTTCTTTCACCGTTTCTTCGGCGGCATTCCCGCGCATCTGGTCGGCCTTCTCCTCCCGAATCTGCTCCCGCTCGGTCTTGCTCGCTACGAATTGCACTTTGCCGGAGTTGATCAACTCCCGCTCGATGTCTTTAACGAACGTCTGAACATTGATATGTTCGTGGCTGCGGTTGCGAATTTCACCGACAATGATGGTCGGTTCCTCATCGCGAAGCGCATAGCCCTCGGTGTACCAGGGTCTCGAAAGGCAGTCCTGGAGCATCTCCTTTGCCACGAGACGCGAATCGGTGTCATTCCACTTTCCGCTGAGGTCGGTCGTGGTGTTCGGGTCGATTCTGGTCACCTGCTTGCCGCAGCCCGCAAGAAGGCCCATGGTCACTGCTCCATAGACAAGCGCACGTTTCATCATCCTGTCCTCCTGTGAAACTGTTCGAAACATCCTGTGCACGGCACCTATTCTTCATCGGGTGACGAGAGATTGTTGTCCCGGCCCACTAAAATACTATCGGAATCATCCTCTGTCGAGTGGGTGCCTTCCGGGGGGCGACCAACCGAAGGCGGCCGGTTCTCTTCGGCACTATCATCATCAGGGGTAGGCTCGCCGGAGGGAGGGGACGTCCCGGGGGCGGGTTCTGCGCCGGTTTCCGTGGGGCTCAGCGTATCCCTCACGGTTCCGGCCGAAACCTTGCCGTCGTTACCTGCGTCCGCGTCTTCCTTTTGCGATCCGGAGGGCGCCTTCTCACGGTTGTTACCCGCTTTCTTCGACCGACGACGGGCTTTCAGCACTCTCAGTGAGTCTTCGACCGTAGTGATTCGCTCCCGCCCGCCTTCGACACAGTATTCGGAATCGGGAAAGGAATCGCACAGTTGCCGGTAGAGGGTGAATGCCGTCTTGTTCTTCTGCAGTACGTGGTCGTTGAGCCATGCGGCCGCGTAGAGCGCCTTCTGTCCGAATGCCTGATCGGGGAAGCGCTCAAATGCCTCGAGGTAGAGTTCCACGGCCTTCTCCGTGTCGTCATCGTCGAACATCGCATCCTCGGCCCTGAGGAAATAGTTTTGCGCGGAGTCCCCGCGGGTTTCGACCGTGACGGTGTCCCCGCGTGTCGCCTGGGCGGCCTTCGCGTAATCATTCGCGCCGTAGTGCCGCAGCAGGGTGTCAAAGAGGCTGTCGGCCCTGGACGTGTCGTTCATGGCATTGAGCGCAAGCCATCCCGCCGCATAGAGTGCCTTGGGGAGCGAGTCGGACTCGATCAGGGAGTCCTCAGCCATCAACAGATAATACTTGAAAGCCGAGTCCGGCTCATCAAGGCTGAGCCAGAACAGTTCTCCCAGACGGAGGTACTTCACGCCATAGTCGACCGTTGTGTCCGCCAGGGTGTCCAAAGAAGTATCGGCCGCTGCCGCCGCTGTCGTGTCGGTGCTGTCGGCAAACACCAGGGAGTCTGTTTCCCGATACTTCTTCAGCAGCGCCATGGCCTCTGATCGCTCCTCGGCAACGGCCTTTTTCTCCTCATCTTCGAGCATGGCGGCGGCTTTCCGGTAGCACTCGTGTGCCTGCTCGTAGTCTCCCTTGTGCTTCTGGTAGATCAGTGCCTTTTCATACCATGCCTCTCCTGTTCGCTCGTGCTCCGGATACCCGTCAACAACCCGCTGAAACTCCTTCAGCGCCTCGTCAATGCGACCCATTTCCTTGAGCACTTTTCCCTTGGCAAGCAGGATCTCCGGAACGTGGCCTGCATACAGTTTTTCTTTCCTCATCGCTTCGGTCGCGACCAGTGCTTCGTCAAGCGAATCAAGTTCCACAAGGCAGGTGACTTCGGCCATATCTATCCGATAGAGCACCTCCGGGAGTTTCTTCTTCCGCGGTGCACTGCGCAGCAGCCTCGCGGCCCCGGCGTGTTGATCCAGATCCATATACAACTCGGCGATCTGAAGATAGAGCCGCATTTTCTTGAGATCGTCGGTTATCGACTCCCGGACTTTTTCAAGCAGTTCCAGGGCCAGGGCCTTTCCCTCCCTGCGAATCGCAACCCGGGCCAGCAGCATCGAGACCTCTTCGTTGGCGTTCAATTCGGGATAGCGCTCCAGAATGAGGCCGAAGGTCTCTTCCGCTTCGTTGAGACTGCCCATCTCCAGGTGCGCTTTCCCCATGTACAGGTACGATTCGGGTATGAACGGGCTTTCGGGAAAACGCTCCTGCAACCGTCGCAGACGCCGCAGGGCGCTGTTCATTTCTCCCTTATAGTAGAAGGCACGGCCCATGAGAAACAGGGCATCGTCGTGCCATTTCACCTTCTCGTCAAACACCTCCAGTACTTTCATCGATTTGGAGATCGCGGAGTCGTATTCCTGGGTAACGTTCCGGGGAAGGCTCAAGGAGGTGAACGATGAATCGGGATACCTCTCCATGAGCTTTCGATGTTGGCGCTGTGCGGTATTGTATGCGGTCCTGGCGTTATAGAACGTGTTGATATACACACATCCGAACAGAACACACATCGCGGCGGCGCAAACCGCCGGCACGGGACGTATGTTACTTATTCCGGGCACTCCAGGCATCGGACGGAATCCATTCTTTCCTGCACCTCAGGCAGGCAGACACAAAAAGCAGTCAATCTTCGAATATACATTGCGTTATGACCGCCGGCGGCATGACACGTATCCTGACGTACAGCCTCAATTTTTTCTCAGGGGAAGCCGAAGCATCCCGTCGACGGCGACTTACAGGGGTACATGCTAGTATTTTCATCCAATGCGTACGGTCCTTTTTATTTGCGTTTGGGCGGCACCATTATTGTATGCCGTGACCCCGGCACCCCCCGCGGAAGAGGGAGAGCCCGACACAGTTCGGGAAACGATGCCCCCGGTGCCTCTCCCCGTGGATGCCGAAGACCCCCCGAAAAGGGATTCAACGTCCGGTTCTCCCGCCTCCGCCACCGTTGCCGGACCCGACACAACTGATTCTCTCGGGCGGGTAGCTCTTCGAGATTCAATCCTGGTGCTCCAGGACAGCATACTTGACCATTACACAGTTGGCTCCCTGAGCATGGCCTCGACCCGTCACCCGTTTCGGCTGACCAGCGCGCAGGTTTTCCGTGCCGATGCAAGCGGGGTATCGGAGCTTATGCGACTGTTTCCGCTCGCCGTCGCAGTGCCCATGAGTCTTTCTTCATCGCAGAACAGGTTCCTGCTCTACGGATTGCCCTATCCCCACGCCTGCAACGGCATCCACTTCGGACAGGTACTCGGAACGGACCTCACGTCGACCTCCCGTATCTCCTCGCTGAACCGGCTCGCTTCCGGAGACCTCTCCTTTTCGTTCCATCCCCTTCGTCTCCAGAGCCCGGAGACTTCGATCTACTGGGAAAACGGGGTGTTCGGAGAGAACGTACTTGATGTGCGCTTTGCCCGTCCTCTCACCCGAAAGCTGAGAGTCGGCGTCTTCACCGACTATCGGAGGTTTGCCGGAAAGAAATACAGCCATCGAGCCGGAGGTATTTACGATTTCTACGCGTCCCTGGTTGACGACACCACGCTCGTGTCACACACGGGCCGTACTCCGCTGACCGATGAACTGGCGTCGGGAATACGAATGGAGTGGGAGAGCGACGCGGGCAGCCGGGGACATGTTTCCTATCACTATGCTGATACGGAAAACGAGCTGGTTTTTCCCGGTGCTGTCGATTCCGCGGGGGTTGGCGAGAGTGACGAGCTGAACTGGGAACGACTTGTCCACTATCGTAACGATCTCGACGCGTCGGTACTCTTCCGCGGAGATGCGGCAGGGATGCGAACCGACCTGCGCCTGGCGGGCGATATTCATAAAAGGTCTCCTCTGGTCGGTTCCTACGAATGGGGAAAGACCCGGCGAAGAGGGGCGGAGAGAAGCCTCTCGGCAACACTTGCACCTTTCGTGGAGTCGGCGGCGGGGACCCTTTCGGTGCCGCTGACGGGCGGGCTCCGTGAGCGGAGGCTGTACGGAGGGGCAAAGTGGAACGAATCGCTCGGCTCGGGCGGGGTTGCGTATGCGGGAGCGTTTCCGCTGGGGCCCCTTGTCGGCGAAGTGGGCGGAGGAATATACGGCAAGGCCGCGAAGTTGGAAGGAGCCCGGGGAGGCGCATGGGCATGGGATGCACATCTTGGCCTGCGTTACGGGTCTCACAGAGCGCGACTATGGGGAAAGCGGAAGGCTTTGCTGTACGAGGTGCCCTGGAATCCTTCGGCTATCCAGGAAGACGGGGTGTTCGGCATCTGCCGGATGTTCGGGGCCGAGAGTTTCCTTGCGGCACCGAAGGGGTCCCTGTATTTCGGCTATGTCCATGTTTCCGGCCTCGACCGCTATTTGGTTCTCAACGCCTGGCCGAATCGTATCGTTCCGTACGTGCATCCCGGTCATGTTTTTACCGTTGCTCCGACACTGGGCAGGTTCGGGGGCGCGGGAATCGGTACACGGTGGATGATTTCGGATGAGAAGCCGCACCTGAAAACGCAGGCAGTGCTCTCGTACGGGCGAAGCGCGCGGGGGGGGAAACAGCACATCAACGTTGACCTTGTCCTTGACTATTGGAGTTGGCGAGATCCCCAACCGCTGGGGCGGAGGAACCTGTGGAAACATTGGGAGCGGGAGGTGTTCGATCTCTCGCTGAAAACCTCCGTGCGGATAAAGACTTTCCGGCTCTTCTACAAGATGGACAATCTTCTCAATCGAAAGTTTGCCTACCTTCCGGGCTACCTGGATCCGGGGCTTACGTTTCGATGGGGTTTTGCCTGGCTTATCCCGTAACCAGGAACTTCCTGATCAGGGTTTTGCCGGCATACTGCACGACAAAAAGGTACATGCCGGGCATTACCGTCTTTCCCGCGTTGTTTTCGAGATTCCACCTGAAGAGCGACGGGGTTCGCCGCTCGGTGAGATACTCTTCCCGGCGCCATACAATGCGACCGTCGACGGTTCTGACGGCGATCTTGAGGAGCTGCGAATAGCTCCGGGGTTTGTCGGGAGAGGCGACGAAGTCGAAGTGGAGGGTCGGCGAAGAGGACGAAAGGCTTACGACATTGGGATAGACGGACAGTTCGGTAATGCGTATGGGTTCAAGGATCAGACTGGTCGAATCGGAGGCGGAGTCAAGCCTGGCCGAGACGGTGTCGCCGGCACGGTATCCCGGCGCGTCGGCGCGGAGCCGGTACGTTGCGGCTTGCGCGAACAGCAGGGTGGTTGAACCGGAGTCGGCTCGGAGTGTATCGCGGGTTCCGTCGGGAATTCGCTGCGCGTAGACGGTTGCGTTGCGCACCGGTCGAATGCTTCCCCCCGATGTATCCACCACCGAAATTCGAAACTGTCCCACTTCAAGGATCACCTCTTTTCGTATTCCGCCGCCGTCCACCGGCAGGTCCACGGATGATGGTGAGAGTGGGTGGGTAACGGTGAGTGTGTCGGGGAGGGCAACAGGTTTCAGGTCGACCGCGGCAAAGCCGCGTTTGTCGGTCAGAGCGAGGATGACCGTGTCGTTGTCCATCACAGCGGCGCCCTCGGCGGGAATCCCCCGGGGCGACCGGGCAAAGACCTGAAGCTCGTCCGGTGCCGGGCTCGTGTCGTTCGGGGCGAGAGCACAGGCCAGGTAGGCGTTGGGAATTCCTCTGCCGTATACCATATCTACAGAGTCCTGAAACGGAGAAAAGGCACAGGAGGCGAAAAGCAACCCTCTGACGGTGCCGGGAGAGGCATTGGGATGGGTCTGGACAATGAGTGCGCATACACCGGCTACCTGCGGGGCGGAAAACGACGTTCCATCGGCGGTCGTATACGACGATCCGGTGATTGTGGGAAGCGATATCGCGGTTCCGGGGGCCACGACATCGGGCTTGATTCTTCCGTCCGGGGTTCCCCCGCGACTGCTGAAACCGGCGATCGCTCCCGACGAAGTTATTGCACCGACACCAACGACACTCTCGGCATCGGCCGGGGCCACGATGGACGTGTCGCCAAGGCTCGGGGCTTCGTTGCCCATTGAGTTCACGATTACGAGCCCCCGACGGGCGGCGGAGTCGGCGGCTATGGACACAATACTGGTTCGGCCGTCCATCTGCGCGAAGGAGTAGTCGACAATCGTATCGTTGTCCACCACGATCGTGTC
>CAZNDN010000001.1:12309-26331 GCA_964571815.1 uncultured Fibrobacterota bacterium
CCATCTGCGCGAAGGAGTAGTCGACAATCGTATCGTTGTCCACCACGATCGTGTCTTCGAATCCATTTCGATACCCTACTGAACTGCCGACAACATCCGCCCCCCGTTCTTCGGCCCACACTACCGCCGCGGCCCAGTTGTCTTCTTCAACGTGTTTCTCCACAGGATCGTTTTCGGTGCGGGCAAGGAGAAAGTCGGCGCCCCATGCCGTACCCATGAACTCACCCGGGTGGTATCCGCCAATCAGCGCCAGAGTCTGGGTCCCGTGGGGATCGGCGGTGCGAACGTCCCCGTCGAGATCCACGAAATCGCTGTCGGCAACGATCCCGCCGCGCCGGACGACCGGCAACAGGCACCGGTGGGTCAGAGTGAAGCCGTTGTCAAGCAACGCCACGCGAACTCCCTCGCCCGGCATTTGATCCTTCACAAAATCTACAAATCCGTGGGCCCGGGGAATCGACAGCGTGGAAAAAGGCCGGCGGGAACGCCCGTACCCTTCGAAGAGCGTGTCGGCGACCGACTTGGCCGCATTCCGTGTCGAGGGACGCGCTTTAAACCGTCGAACCGGGAGTATGTGAGACACGTGCGGGAGCGTGTGGACCCGCGGAATGCTTGATGCCGGCAGGTCGAAGCTGGCCGCATTGGCCCATCGGAACACATGCCTTCGAATACCGCCGGCCTTCTCTACCGACTCGATGAAGTGAGCGGCCACGGGCAGATCCCCGGGTGCCGTCGCGGGAAAATCAACACGGCGGCGTCGTTTGCGGGCGTGCGGCGTAAGTACCGCGCGCGGCCCGGTTTCGGGCTTGTCGGCAAAGACGACCCATACCCTGCACGTGCTGTCGCGTGTTGCGAGCCGTCGAAGAAGCGGATGTACATCGGCCCGTGCGGTGCAGCAGAAGACCATGAGTATGCAGCTCCACCGGCATCGGTGGAAATAGAGCGTCTTGAACAAGCCCATGTGTACTCTCCACCGCGCTACTATCCGAGAGGTTCACGCAAAGGGTCCGCCTCACCGGGGGATACCACGTTGCCGAAAGGTGGTTCTCTCTCGACATACAAAAGGGTGCCGGTGTTGTCGTGCTCCGGCACCCTTTTCGACAATTGCGGCCGCTCGTCCGGCGGGCAACGGGCAGCAGCGCTACTTGATACGCACGATTTCGATCCGTCGGTTTTTCGCTCTCCCGGCCGCGGTTCGATTGTCTGCAATCGGTGCGCTGGAGCCGAATCCTACCGCCCTGATCCGACTGGGGTCGATTCCCTTGGATATCAGGAACTGGCGCACCGATTCCGCCCGCATCTTCGACAGCCGCATGTTGGTCTGACTGTTGCCGACACTGTCGGTATGCCCGCGTATCTCGATCTGAATCGAGGGATGCTTTTTCATTTCCTCGATGATCGGATCCAGATGCACGTAAGAGTCGAACGTCATTTCCGACTGCCCGCTTCTGAAGTTGACTCCGTGCATGATCTGGTGCCTGGGCATCGTGGACTCTTCTTTCTTTTCGTCGGGACACCCGTCCTTGTCGTCAACATTGTTGAATGTCTCCGGCTCGTTGGGACACTTGTCTTTCAGGTCGGGAATACCGTCGCCGTCGTTGTCCGGATCGGGGCACCCGTCATCGTCCTTGAACTTGTCGAAATCCTCGACGTCGTTCGGGCACTTGTCAAGAGAATCCGGAATGCCGTCTTTGTCGTTGTCGTAGTCGGGACAGCCGTCCTTGTCTTCGAACCCGTCGAAGTCTTCGGCAATGTTGGGACACTGATCCTTGAGATCGTCAATCCCGTCGCCGTCGTTGTCCGGATCGGGGCACCCGTCCTCATCCTCGAACCCATCCCTGTCCTCGGCTTCCGTCGGGCATTTGTCATCAGCGTCGAGAATGCCGTCCTTGTCGTTATCTTCATCGGGACATCCGTCACCGTCCTCGAAATTGTCGATGTCTTCGGGGTCCTTGGGACAGCGGTCACGGTCGTCTTTGATCCCGTCGTTGTCCTGGTCCTGCGCCGTGAGAAATCCGTTCCACCCGAAGGCGAACTGCAGGCCCCACGGAGGAACGGGAGAAGTGGCATAGGGTGTGTCGCCTTTGGTCCAACTTGTCCGGATTTCTTTGTCCGACACAACCCCCGCATCGGCCCCCAGCATCAAGTACACCCCGGCCGGCGTGTTGATCTTCACGCCCGGTGTGACCCAGTACATTTCGCTGCGGAGTTTGTCGGGTTCGTTGATAATCCGCGCTGCCCGGATCTCCGAAGCGAGGTCAACGAAAAGGGTCAACACCGGCGCGAGTGAGTACTCCATCGCGAAATTGATCTGGGCCGTGATTTCCTTCTGCTCGTTGGGTATGCAGGCAATGCCGTTGAGATGCATCTGGAATGGGAACTGCTCGGCCAGGTGGCCGAAGTCCAGTGTCCAGATCAACCCGCCCTTTGCGACAAACCCGTCGGCAGTGAAAATGTCACCCGACGCCTGGGCGGGGTCAAGGCTTGTGTAGTAATATGCGTGTCTCGGGTAGATTCCGTTCTTGGACATGCCTGAAAGCCCCGCTGCTATGCCAAGATAATACGACTGATAAAAGAGTCGCGTCTGGTCGGGTTTCGGGTAGAGAATCTTGGTGGAGACTTCGAGGTCGCCGATTCCGAATTCGGAGATTCCTATGGGATCGTTTGCATTGTCCCAGTACAACGGCGTGGCAACCGTGAGGTCCCAGAATGATGCCAGGCCGAGTCCCAGAAAAAGATTGGAGGAGAACAGCCGCGCCTCCACCAGGTTCGTAGAGTTCAACTGCTGGACAAAATCCGAAGGCTGAGCATAGTTCAAACCGCCTCCGAAATTCAATTTCGAGCGTCCCATGGTCTTTGCCGACATGGTCCGTACTACACCAAGTTGGCCGCCGCTGTTGATGCTTGCCGTCGCCGGCACCACAAGCGCCGCGGCCAGCAGGACTTCTCTGACCCATGAGCTTTTCTTCATACGCCCGACCTCCCCTTTTGTGTTGGACTCCGTATCGGCAAGCTTCGCTCACAAAGCATGGACGATCTATTCATGTGTGGAAAAAATCCGCTCCACCGGAGACAAATGGCCGCGTCATGAACCTGATTCTTCTTCTCCACCCGGTGGAGGACCCTTCCCTTCCCGCTGTCCAGCTCCCCTCGCGGCTGCAGGTTTTCGATTCCGACAGCGATCCCGAACCCCCGAATTCGGAGGGATCCCGTTTCAGTCTATACGATGCAGTTCCACGCGTCGGTTCAGCGCCCGGCCTTCAGCCGTAGTATTTTCGGCAATCGGCTCGCTTTCTCCGAATCCGATAGGCCGTAAGCGCGAGGGATCGATCCCCCTGGCCACCAGGTAATTCCGCACCGCCTCCGCGCGTTTGCGCGACAGTATCTGATTTGACTCGTCGCTGCCGACACTGTCGGTGTGTCCTCTGATTTCGACTTCGATTTCGGGCCATTCTCTCAACGACTCGTACACCCGCTCCAGAATCGCGTACGAGTCACCGGTGAGCACGGCGCTGCCGAACTCAAAATTCACACCCCTGAGAACAACTCGGCCGCGCTTTATTTCCCTGGGCTTGGGTTTTTCTTTGGGACACCCGTTGTTCTCCGGAACGCCCTTGGTGTCGGGACACTTATCAAGGCTGTCCGGTACACCGTCCTGATCGTTATCAAAGTCCGGGCACCCGTCATGATCCCTGAACCCGTCACGGTCTTCGGCGTCGACCGGGCACTCATCGCTGGTGTCCGGCACCGCATCCATGTCGTTGTCTTCGTCCGGGCACCCGTCATCGTCTTCGAACCCATCCAGGTCCTCGGCAACATTGGGACACTGGTCCTTCAGATCCGGCACCCCATCCTCGTCGTTGTCGATGTCGGGGCACCCGTCCTCGTCCTCGAACCCGTCTCGGTCCTCGGCCTCGTTGGGACACTTGTCCTTCACGTCGGGTATGCCGTCATTATCGTTGTCGGTGTCGGGGCAGCCGTCGCTGTCCTCAAATCCGTCGAAGTCCTCGGGGTCTTTGGGACACCGATCCACATTGTCCTTGATTCCGTCCCGGTCTTCATCCTGCGGCAGCACGAAACCGGCCCACCCGACATTCACCGCCAGTTTCCATCGAGGTTCCGTGCCGGTGCTCAGCAGACGCTGCTGTCCGCTAGCGTCGACGAGGTAATTCATCAGGGAAGTATCGGCGGAGAGGCTGATACTCCCGCCCAGGGTGAGGAAGAATCCTCCCGGCGCGGAGAATGAGACGCCCGGAGAGAGCCGCAAAGGGTCTTCACCCAGCTTGAAGCCGCTTTTGACGTTGCTCATTCTTGTTTCGCCGCTGAACTCCGAGAAGAGCGTGAGCCACAGGGCCGGATGGTACTCGAAGCCAAGATTGAGGAGAAAAATGTTGTCAAGTTGAGAGTGGAAGGTGAATCGTGCCCCGAAATTGAGATGCATTAACACGGGGCTCGCTTCGCTCAGGTTATTGAGATCAAGCGTCCACAGCATCTTCATGTCCATCTCGGGGACTGTCGATGTGTAAGAGCCTACGATATCAGCCGTGTCGGTTTCCTCAAGTGTGGACTTCAGGTAGTACGTGTGTCGGGGAAACCGTCCCTCGCCCTGTGTTCCGGTGGGAAGACTCAGCGCTCCGAAGAACGCGACCTCGAAGATCGTAGAATGGGGATAGGGAGGATATTGGAATTTTCCCGCAAGCTCGATATCGCCGAAACCGCCGCGGAGACCCGAAAGACCGAACGTGTCGCTTTCCGAGGTGATGAAATCCCAGTACAGGGGGGTGGAAAGAGAAACATCCAGAAAACCGGTTATTCCATACCCGATGCTGGGAATCGCGTTGAAAATGGACAGGGCCGGGTCGTAGGTGGTATCCCCGTCCAGTTGATGCACAAAGCCGCGGTCGGCCGAGAAGTCACCGTATCCTCCCACTACAAGCCGCCCCTTTCCCAGCGTGGTGGCCGAGTGCAGATAGGTAAGCCCCGAGTGTCCGAATCGGTTGGTCACCGGCGGGTGATACGAAGCTGAATAGATGGAGGCTGCAGCAAGCAGGAGCAGTGGGAAACTCACAACCAGCCTGCTTCGGTTCACGCCCGGTTTGTCTCCTTCACGACATGCCCCCATGACAGTACCTTTCCGTGCATAGCGGAGACCCTGCTCCAGATCGGGTCTGCAGGTGCGTACGATATAACACGATACAATATAATCATTTTGGAAAATCGGGTGCAACTTATTCCCTCGGATTCGACATTTTCGCTTTCCCATTATATACTCCTGAGGTAGAGCGTTCGGCCGAGGAAGGATCGGTAGGGGGGCGGGTGATTGAACAGGAGCACACCGGACATGGCATATCCCGCGGTATTGAAAAGGAGGGTTGAGGAACTCAGCAGCCTCCCCACACTCCCTCGGATGGCGTCGAGTCTGCTTCAGACGATCAACGACCCTTCGGCTTCGGCATCGGATGTTGCCGATCTCGCAAGCCGGGACATGTCCCTTTCCGCGCGGATGCTGCGGCTTGCCAACAGCGCCTTCTACGGAGTCTCACGGCAGATCACGTCCGTGACCGGCGCCGTGGTAATCCTTGGCATGAAAGTAGTTTACACGCTTGTTTTGAGCCTCACCGTCTTCGATATGTTTCCGTGCCGTGAGCCGAACCCGGAATTCGACCGCGAAGAGTTCTGGCGGCACTGCTTTGCCTGTGGACTGATTGCGAGACTTCTGGCGCACCGCAGGCCCGACCGATTCGCCTTCGACTTCGAAGAAGCATTCTGCGCGGGATTGCTGCATGATCTGGGGAAGGTCGTTATGGAGCAATACATACACGCCGACTTCCAGAGAGCGCTCCACCATGCGCACTCGGCTCGGCTGCCCACCGTTGTTGCCGAGCGCCGGCAACTCGGCTACACACATGAGGACGTGGCGCAGTGGCTGCTGGAGAGCTGGAACCTTCCCCCGGCAATCAGAGTGCCGGTAACACATCATCATACACCACTTGAGGTTTCCCATTACGGCGATATCACGGCTCTGTGTCACTTCGCCGATTGGTTTTCCCATAAGGAGAGCGTCGAGGACGGGGCCGACGAAGTCTTGCCGCCTCTTGAGTCCGAAGCCGTTGAAATGCTGGGTGTCGTTGAGGAAGATCTCGCCTGGCTCAAGGAGCGGCTTCCGGAGAGCCTCGAAAGGTCTTCGGACCTTCTGCGAATGACCGGGGATTGCCGCTGAACTGCCGGGACTACCGGGGCTGGATTGCGATCAACGGCTGGTTTTTCTTGACCGTGTCTCCGTCTCCGACGAGGAATTTTACAATTGTGCAGTCATTGGGAGCGAGAATCTCGTTGAAGAGCTTCATTGCCTCCACGATGCACACTTTCTCCCCTTTTGAGACTGAATCGCCCTCGGCGACAAGCCTGGGCTTGCCGGGGCCGGGGGAGGAATAGAAGGTTCCTACGAGTGGAGAGTTGACGGTGTGGTCGAACGAATCCGCCTTGTTTTGTTTCTCCGGTTTTGGTGCGGGCTTAACAGCGGGTCCGGCAGCGGCAGGGGCCTTCGAAGCTTGAGGCGGTGATTCCCGGGTTGCGGACTCCTCCGATTCCACCGCGGGAGAATCCGATCCACGAAGCGTAAGGGAGAACTCTCCCTTACGGAAGGTGATTTCGCTGAATGCCACGTCTTTACAGCGCGCAAGAAGTTCTCCCAATCCCTCGTAGTCTTGCGGCTCGAGCAGGTGCCCCCCATCCGGCGGCATGCTCCCCGGGGCTTCTGATTGTCGGCCTTGAGACTCTTTCGCCGTTGTTTTCTCCTCTTCCCCCTCCGTCTTTTTCAGTTCCGTGTCCGCTGGAATCTCAGGGCGCTTTTCCGGCGGGGCGGCCCGCCATTTGAAGTATTCCATTGACGGTTCGGGAAGTATGCAATAGGAAATAATGTCCTCTTCGTGCTCCACATACGCCGGATCGAGCCCGTCGGTGGCACTTGGAAGCATAGGGCTCAGGCGGTCGGCCGGCCGATGGTCGATTGGTTTCTCGTCGCCGAGAATCATCTTCACAAACTTTGCGTCCATAGGCGCCGGCGACCGTCCGTACAACCCTCTGACATAGTCCTTTACTTCGTTGGGAACCATTTTGTACGGCTTGCCGGCCAGGACGTTGAGGACCGCCTGCGTGCCGACAATCTGGCTGGTCGGCGTAACCAGCGGCGGGTAGCCCAGATCCTTGCGGACACGCGTGACCTCCTCCAGCACTTCGGGAAGTCGGTCCAGGGCTCCCTGCTTGTCGAGTTGGGACCTGAAGTTGGAGATCATACCCCCGGGAATCTGGTGGATAAGGATAGTAGGGTCTATTGCCTTTGCAGGCATCGATTTCTGGCGTCGTTGCGGGGCGAGATCCTCGAAGAACGAGGCAACCCTGGTGAGTGCCTCCATGTCGAGACCGGCGGCGTAATTGGTTTCGCTGAAAATCGCCGCGAGGGTTTCCACGGGCGGCTGTGAAGAGAAGCCCGCCATGGGGGAGACCGCGCAATCGATCGCTCCGGCGCCCGCCCTTACTCCCTCGACATAGGTAGCGGTTGCCATGCCGCTGGATGCGTGGCAGTGGAGTTGGACGGGGAGTTTGACCTGCTCCACCAGCGCGGAAACCAGTCGCTCCGCCATGATCGGCGTCAGGATCCCCGCCATATCCTTGATTGCAATGGAGTCGATGCCCAGTGCGGCCTGTTCTTTGGCGTATCCGACGTATTTCTCGATCGTGTGAGCCGGGCTGATTGTGTAACAAAGCGTCCCCTGGGCGTGACCGCCGTGTCGCTTGACCGCTTTGATCGCCGATTCCAGATTTCGCGTATCGTTCAGTGCATCGAAAATCCTGAAAATATCCATTCCGTTGTCAATGGCCAGCGTGACAAACCGGTCGAGAACATCGTCGGCGTAGTTGCGGTAGCCGACCAGATTCTGCCCGCGCAACAGCATCTGGAGTGGTGTCCGCTTTGCCTTGGCTTTGATCATTCGGAGCCGTTCCCAGGGATTTTCCCTGAGAAAACGCAGGCACACGTCAAAGGTCGCTCCACCCCACATTTCGAGCGAGTAGTATCCCACCGCATCAATGACATCGATTATCCGAAGGATGTCTCCTGTGCGCATGCGGGTAGCCCATAACGATTGATGGGCATCCCGCAGTGTTGTGTCGGTGATCCTCAGGGGTATCTTGTGCAGCTTGTTTTCCTGCGATTCCTTGCTTGCCCGTTTCATCTTTGATCATCCTTACTGGGTTTTGGTGAATATTCCCATTGCGGAATACTTCTCAAACCTTCGCTGCACGAGTTTGCCGGCGGAAAGCCGCCCGAGTTTTTTCAGGTGGGCGATAAGCACCTTTTGCAGCGCTTCGGCGGCCTTTTCATGGTCCTTGTGTGCCCCGCCGACCGGTTCGGGTACGATCTCGTCCACAACACCGAGTTGTTTGAGTTCCCCGGCGGTCAGTTTGAGTGCCGCCGCCGCGTCCGGTGCTTTCGCCGAGTCTCTCCACAGAATGGCCGCGCATCCTTCGGGAGAGATCACCGAGTAGTAAGCATGCTGGAGCATCAGCACACTGTCTCCGACGCCGATGCCGATTGCGCCGCCGCTTCCGCCTTCCCCCGTGACTACCACCACGACAGGCACTTCCACTCGTGCCATCTCCGTCAGATTTCGTGCGATGGCTTCAGCTTGTCCACGTTCTTCGGCATCCAACCCCGGATAGGCACCCGAAGTATCGATCATGCATACGACCGGCAATTTGCATTTCTGTGCAAGACGCATGAGTCGCAGCGCCTTGCGGTAACCTTCGGGTCGTGCCTGTCCAAAATTGCGATCGACGTTTTCCTCGACCGTCTTCCCCTTGTTGTGCCCGATAAGCATTACGGGGGTCTCTCCAATGGTTGCAAACCCTCCGATCAGAGCGCGGTCGTCGGAAAAGCGCCTGTCCCCATGGAGTTCAATAAATTCGGAAAACAGTATCCGTATGTAATCCTGGAGTACGGGGCGGCTTTTGAAACGGGCGATTTGCACGATTTGCCATGGGGTCAAATCGGAGTAGATTCTTCGCCTGTGGTCCCGACAGCGTGCCTCCAGCTCCTTGATCTGCTGAGCGAAATCACCCTTGCTTTCACGTGAGAGCTTTTTGAGCCTGGCAATCATCTGCTCGATTTCGGCAATCGGACGTTCAAATTCCAGAATACTTTCCATTCGGCCAACCTCGCGTGAGTTCACCTTTGCGCATAGTTCAACATGCGCGAAAGCGTTTGTTTCATCTCCGCTCGACCCACAATCGTGTCGATGAATCCATGCGCCAGAAGATACTCGGCAGTCTGGAAATCATCGGGAAGCTTCTGTTTGATCGTCTGCTCGATTACCCGGCGACCGGCAAAACCGATCAAGGCCCCGGGTTCGGCAATATTCACATCGCCCACCATTGCAAAAGAGGCGGAAACTCCTCCGGTGGTGGGGTCGGTGAGCACCGAGAAATACGGCACGTTGCGATCTTTGAGCCGGGCAATGGCGGCACAGGTCTTCGCCATTTGCATCAGCGACAGCATTCCCTCGTGCATCCTCGCACCGCCCGAGGCGGAAAATATTATCAGGGGTACTTTGTGATCGTAGGAATAGTTGGCGGCCAGGAGAATTTTTTCTCCCGTTCCGCTTCCCAGACTTCCGCCGAGAAAACGAAAGTCCATCACCGCAATTGAAACGGAAATGTCGTCAATCTTCCCGGTACCGGTTACCACTGACTCGTTGAGCCCCGTTTTTGCCCGTGACTGGACGACTTTTTCGGCATAGGGCCCCTTGGCGTCGCTGAAGCCGAGGGGATCCGAGGGCGTTATTGCCTGGTTCAGTTCCTTGAAACTGCCTGAGTCGAGTGTGAGCCCGATCCTCTCGTAGGCGGTAATCCGTCCGTGGTAATTACACTTGGGACACACACTGAGATTGTTGTGCCAGTCTTCCTTGAAGACATGGGCTCTGCACCCCTTGCATCGGATCCAGATTTCGTCTTTGGGCCGTTGGGGCGTATCTTTGGGTTTGGTGAACCAGGGCATGAATCCTTCACCTTCCGTGCTGAAATGCCGGAGACGCTCACCGGAGACGTCCGGCAACTTGTCGCGTTACCCGGACGGTACGGCCGGCCGGGTGCATTCGTCCGGCCGTACCCCGTTGGCAAGCCATCCCTCTCCCCTGCTATGCCGTCTCGAGTTTGGAGGGCAGGATCGAGTCACCAAACGCCGCACGTCCTTCCTCCAACCGCTTCCGCTGCGCCTCCAGTGTTTCGAACAGTTCCGGCGGTGAATCGCTGACCTGCGTACGGTAGATTTCCGAGATCCTGTCGATTTTGGCAATATTCTCACCAACACGAACGGCAAACTGGACATCGTACTGCTCCCTGGTGTACTCTGTGTTCAGCACTTCACGGAACAGCTCCGCCAGATCCTCGTATCGAGGCATCAGCCCCGTGGGAGCGCGAAGAACATCGACGTCACCGTGAATCCGCCGTTCCATCCATTTCAACCACACGTACTTGTCTTTCATTCCGTTGAGGTAGTTGCCGTCGGCGTCCTTCAGAAAGTAGTTCGTGCCGAAAATGACAGGCTGCCTGGACGCGCTTTCAACGAAGTTCAGGTGGTTCTTGATGTAACGGCCGAGGGGAATGGAGACAAAATCCAGATTTGAGAACGGCTGAAAACTTCGTACCCCCTCCGCACCCAGTGTCGCGGCCGTACTTTCGGACTCAAGGGCCGCCCCCATGGTGATCACTCCATGGGTCCAGTCAAAGGACTGCTGGACCGGCACGCACGTATCGGAATCCCGGCCGCCGTAGATGATCCCCTTCAGCAGTACCCCCGCGGGATCCTCGGCACGGGAATCGAGGTTTTCGAGGTCGGCCAGTCTGATGGTATATCGTGCGTTCTTGTGCGCACAAGGTATTTCGTTGCCCTTTTCGTCCTTCTTGCCCGGGAACCACTCTCCCGAGAAATTGATTCCTTTCTCCGGAGTCTCTCTTCCGTCACCAAGCCAGTACGGCACACCGTCGGCATTGAGAACATTGGAAAAAATGACTTCGCCGGGGCGGCTGAGGACCTTGTAAATCTCCGGATCATCTTCGGCGGTAACATTCCGGATGATTCCGAAGATTCCGCTTTCGACGTTGGCCGAGTACACCTCGCCATCGATTACTCGCAGATAGGCCAGGTCATCTCCCACGATGGTTTCGCCCTGGGCCATGGCCGTTGAGGTCTTCCCGCAAAAACTGGGGAAGGCGCCCGAGAAATAGGTGGTCCTTCCCCCCGGTCCATGTACGCCCATCAGGAACATGTGCTCCGCCAGCCATCCCTCCCGGTCGGCCTTGCGGATTGCCAGGCGCAGCGAGAGTTTCTTGAAGCCAACGGTGTTGCCCGCATACTGCGTGTTGACACTGTAGACGCAGTCGTCTTTGATGTCGATGTAAATCCTGCGCTTGTCCACATCGGCGCTTACGCAATTTTCAAGACGGCCGGCCGAATGAAGGACTTTGAAGAAGCCCGGCGAGTCGCCCAGTTTCTTGAACTGCTTGTATCCGCTCCGGTACAGCAGGTCTTCGCTGTGGGCCACGTATGCCGAATCGGTAATTTGTACGCCGGAAATCGAAAAAGGAGAGTTGAGCGGCCCCAGGCAGAAGAACCTGAGGAAAACTTCCTTGCCCTCCATGATTCCGCGAAGGAAGTTTTTGACCTCAACAAGTCCCTGTTCGCGACCGGTCGCGCTGAGGTTCTGGCCCAGATTCATGCCCTCCGGGATAAGGTACTTCGTGTTGGCCTTGTCCCGTGCCTGATCGTTATAGCCGTCGAAGTGGATCGTATGACCCTCGGTACGCAAGGGCGTCTCCTCACCTCTTTCGACGGTGGCCCGGCGCACGTACTCGATATCTTCGGCCGCATCGGTGCATACGAACACGCCGGCCGGTCTGCACAACTCGACACTCTCGGCCACGAAAGCGTGGAGTGCGGGGTTGGGCAGCGCCATCAGTCTGCGCAGATGTTCTTCGCTCAGTACGTCTTTCAGAATTCCTTCGTAGGTCTCAATCATCTCTTCCTCCTTGTGTAACGGTACGGTCTCGTCCGGAAGCGGCGCTTGCCGCCTGTACAAAAAAAATGACCAAACCGAATCCTCACCCTGAGGATCGTGTTGGTCTTCCGTTCCGGGCCACCCCCGGTAGAAAGGTTTGGTCCGGACAAGAGCCGGTGACGGAGGCCTCCTCCGCCGTTTCCAGTTACGGCCTACACAAAGACACGCCCCATGGGGCTTTTCCCGGTATCTGCCGCAAACCACTAAAACTATATCTTCGGATTACGAAGAAGCAAACTCGATCGGCCGATCGAGAACCAGAAGGATGATTCTCTCTCCGGAGGACGTGCTGATGTCGGTGTGCAGGCTCCTGACCCGCCTTCGGGTTATGCCTTTGAGTATGTTCTCCAACTCGGGACGATTGTTCTCCAGCAATTCCATCCGTACCTGTTTGATCAGGTCCCTGCCGCGCTCATTCTTTTCGGCCCTGATCAGACGGTGTTCGGCCTTGGTAAGTACTCCTCGCAGCCGGACGACCACCATGTCGTCGATGATATACGTTTTGGTTTCAAGCGGTCCGCGGCCCATGAACTCCTTCTCGAACTTCGTGACCGCGTCGCTGATTGTCGCCTCAATCCGGCCTTTGGTCAGTTTTGCTCTGGACATACCATTTCTTCCCCTCAACGCCCGGATCGGGCACCATAGCACGAGCAGCCGAAAAATACGATACGCCACCCCGCCGTCGGGAGTCGGTCGCGAACCGAGCCTGTCGGTGGGGCCGGCACCGGCAGCGGCAACATTGTATACTTAGATAGTTACGGTCGGACGGACCGCAAACAAACGAACCAAACGGAGACAGGGAGCAAGGCGTGAGCACGGAATCCGGTTCCCGGTGGTCCCCGCGAGGCATCGCAGCCGTCACCGGGATGCACCGCAGTGGTACGAGCTGTGTGGCCGGTCTGCTGGTCAGGTGCGGCTTCTCGCTGGGAACCAGTCACCGTATGCTCAACGATAACGCGTCACGGTTCGACAACCAGCGAGGCCACTTCGAGAACCTGGGTGTTGTTGCGATAAACGATGCGATTCTGGGCAAGGCGGGGGGCGCGTGGTACCGTGTGCCGCCTCCGCAAAGCGTGGAAGCTCTGGCCTTACCGGCGGGCGGCCTGATAGGGGATTTCGCACGCTCATTCAACGGAACGGTCATCAAGGATCCGCGCCTTTCTCTGACGCTCCCGCTGTGGAAGCGGAGTTGTCCCTCCCTGTCGTATGCGGTATTCTGTGTCAGACATCCCCTGGGCGTTGCCCGCTCCCTGGCTTCGCGCAACAAAATGTCCCTTCAAATGGCGCTCGGCCTTTGGCTGGAGTACAATCTCAGACTTGCCGAAAGCATCAATGGTCTTACCTTCGCCATTGTGGATTTCGACCAGCTTACGGCTCAGCCGACCGACACGCTGTGCCGCCTTCTTTCAAAACTGAGTGTACCGTTCTCCGAAGAGAAGGTGGGGGCGGAAGTTGATGAGTTCTTCGACAAGGATCTCAATCACAATCCCCTGTCGAGTGAGGAGACGGCATCTCTTCCCGAAGACGTGAAGAAGCTCTATACGTTTCTTCATGCTCGTGCGGTATAAGGGTTTCAACGGAATGCGGCGGCGGGACAGAAAATGCTTGTGCGGTGCGCCCGGATGCGTGACTGCCGGAGAATCCGAAAGCTATTCCCGGTTGCGTTTGAAAAGGTCGAGGAACCTTTTCTCGTAGAGTTCATACAGGTTCCACCGCACCAGTTCGTCCTTCAGTTGCGGCGCCCTGGACTTGTCGTCGGCAACTTCCGAGAACATGCGCTCGATCTTGTCCATGATATACTTGGGTACTTCCTCCTCGTTGAGACCCGACATCTCTTCGTCTTTTTCATTTTCATCGATTGAAGGGAAGAATTCCTTTATCCGCTCCTCGATGGTACCCAGTTGCCGGT
>CAZNDN010000001.1:26431-56588 GCA_964571815.1 uncultured Fibrobacterota bacterium
TCGATTGAAGGGAAGAATTCCTTTATCCGCTCCTCGATGGTACCCAGTTGCCGGTCCATCTCCTCTGCCGCCGCTTCGAGTTCACCGAGATCCAGATCGAAGTTGAAAACCCGTTCCAACACACGAAGGATTTCTATCGAAGCCTTGGGGTAGGAGAGGTTGGTGGCGTACGAAGGTATCGTCCCCAGCAGGCAGCCGGCTTCGATTCCGCGTGAGAGAGCCACCCCGAGCATGAGCCCGTTGAGCCCCGCGATATACCCGTCGGGCATCGGTTTCACCCCGAACGCACCAACCGTTTTCAGGAGCGATTCGTTGTTGCCGGCGGCCATTACCTCGGAGCGTGACTGATAGCTCATGGGGTGGGCGAATGCCGCGGAGGTGAATACCCGCTTCACCTGGAACTGTGCGGCAACATCCAGGATCGTCTTGATCACGGCGAAAGCGTCTTTTCCTCCAACCTGGGCGTTGCTTTCAAAGAGGATGAGATTAGGGTCGTGTACCGCGTGGAAGGTGCTTCGAGGAAGATCGGGGAACTGGGCGATGCCCTCCTTCACCACGATCGAGTCGGGAATCAGAAATGGACTCATGTCCACTTCGGCGAATGCTCGCGCGTTGGTGGCCCGCCGCAGATAATCCACGGTGATCAGACCCACGTTGCCCATGCCCTGCCACGCGGCTACGAGTACAGGCGGCATGTCGAAATGGATTTCCTCGAATATTCTCATGATGAATGAAATCTCTCCTTTCCGTACGGGTTTGTTGTTCGGAGGCACTGTCGGCCGCTCTTCGGTGGTTCGGCCGGCGGCGGTGCCCCCTTCGGATTACGAGGACCTTGGAATATATTTTATTACGTGTGAATTTCGGCGGCAAGAGGCTCATACTTGCACCGATGGCGGGCATCACGGACACGGTGTTTCGCGCCCTCTGCAGAGCGGAGGGCGCGGACATCGTTGTAAGTGAGCTGGTAAGCGCCGAGGCGGTGCTCAGGGGAAATCCCAAGTGCGACTGTCTCACGGCATTTACGCCGGAGCAGCGGCCGGTGGGAATCCAGCTCTTCGGCGCCGATTCCACGCGGATGGCGGAGGCCGCGCGGAGGATCGAGCAACGGTTTTGTCCCGATTTCATCGATCTCAATTCAGGATGCCCCGTTCCCAGGATTGTCCGGAACAACGCCGGCGCCGCACTTCTTCGTGACCCGGAACGCTTCCGCGGTATTCTCTCGGCGATGGTCAAGGCGGTGGCGGTGCCGGTGACCGTCAAAATTCGCTCGGGTTGGGAGAGTCGACATGCGGTTGATGTCGAGTTCGCCCGTATGGCGACCGATTGCGGCGCCGCGGCGATTACGCTGCATCCCCGGTCACGAAGCATGGGTTTCTCGGGTGAGGCTCAGTGGGGACGAATTGCTCTTGTCAAAGAAGCGTCGGGCATTCCGGTCGTGGGCAACGGAGGGATCCGGTCGGGTGAGGACGCTCTCCGGATGCTGGAGGAGACCGGGTGCGATTCGATCATGGTGGGTCGAGCGGCGTGCGGCAACCCGTGGATCTTCGGTGAAATCCGGTCCGCCCTCGCGGGGCAGTCTCCATGCCCCCCTTCGCCGCGCCGGAAGCGGGAGACCGTGCTGAGCCATATCCGGCGCTATGCCCGGGAGCACGGGGAGGTGAGAGCGGGAAACGAACTGAAGAAGCATATCGCGTGGTACCTCAAGGGAACCCCGGGCGCCGCGTCGGCCCGCGATCGGATTTTCAGGGCGGCGGACCGGCAGGAGCTGGAGGAGATCGTGGAGGGATTGTGGCATTAGAGGCGGCGGAGTGAGAGAAAAGAACACAGGGACTTCGCCGGGAGATTGGATTAGAATTTCCGGTTCTCGACGGACTGTACTGGTATCTTCCAGGCAACACCCGGGGCCGGATCGACTGGGCCCACGTGATTCGTAGGCCGGGGAGAAGCAGCTCCATGTTCCGCCTTCCGGATTTTATCATTATCGGGGCTCAGCGCTGTGGTACCAGTTCCCTGTACGCAACCCTGGCACTTCATCCCGCAATCTTGCCTGTCCGGATCAAGGAGCTGCATTTTTTCGACAACGCCGACGGTTACAACAACTTCCGAAAAGGCCTGGCGTGGTACGGCATGCAGTTTCCGCCGAAGGTGCCCGGCACAATCACCGGCGAGGCGTCGCCGTATTACATTCATCATCCGCTTGTCCCCCGGCGAATGCGGGCGGTGGTACCCGATGTGAAGCTTATCGCAATCCTGCGGAATCCCGTCGATCGTGCGTATTCACATTACTGGCACGAAGCATATCAGGGATTAGAGTATTTGCCTTTTGACCAGGCGGTCGCGAAGGAGGGTGCGCGGCTGGACGGCGAGGTCGAACGGATTCAGGCGGACAACGACTACTACAGCTTCAGCCACCACCATCATTCCTACAAGTCAAGGGGGCTGTACGTTTACCAGCTTCGATACTGGCACCAGTTCTTCCCCAGAGAGCAGTTGCTCGTGTTGAAAGCCGAGGAGTTCTTCGGGAACCCCCAACAGGTGCTCGGTCGCGTGACGGAGCACCTCGGCATCGAACCGTTCGATTTCCCGCGGATTGTTAAAGTGAATACGGGTCAGAGTGGTCGCCGGCCGCCGCTTGATGAGAAACTGCGGAGTGCACTGAGTGCATCTCTGGCGCCATACAACGAAGAACTCCGTGCCTACCTGGGGTGGGATTCATCCTGGGAATGACACCGACCCGGTAACGTGAACTTGCCGGTTACCAGCGATCCACATGGACTGCATCATCACGATACCGTGTCCGTGCCTCTTTCCGCTCGCCCTGCTTACCGAGTGCGATGCAGGAGACGGGTATCACCGACGGTGGCAGCGAGAAGAGCTTGCTGATGTGCTCAACCCGTTTCTCTCGCGGATGCACGCCGAGCCAGCAGGCGCCGAGACCGAGCATGTGGGCCGCAAGAAGGAGGTTTTCGATAGCCGCGGCGCAATCCTGGAGCAGGTAGCTGAGCTGATTGTCGTGCGCCGTATTCAGATCGCCGCAGACCACGATACCCGCCGATGCATCGGTGAGCATTTTGCCGTTGGGCAAGCCCTCGGCAATACGGCAGAGCATCTCCATTCGGCGTATGACCAGGAAATGCCACGGATCCCTGGCGCAGGTCGACGGAGCGGCCATTGCAGCCTCCAGCAGATCCTGCACCGTGTCGTCGCCTATCTCCCCGTCGGCATACGTCCGTATACTTCTCCGGCCGAAAAGATCGGCCAGGCGCTCATTCATTCGCATCGACATTGTTCTCTCCTTTTTTCCCTGTGACGGTCAGCCTCTCCTCCGATGGTTCTCGCGGATACGTGAAAAAATAACACACGACACACCGACGGCGAATGCATCCGTGGGCTTCCGGAGCGGCCGTGGGAGCGCGGATGAGGATTGACAGCCCCCTTGCGGCGGGAGTGTTCCCGAAGTAATTTTCTGCGTACCGACCTTCCCGCCCCGTGCGTTGGCGCGGAAGAGTACATACTCTCTACCTGAGCCCGATGGAGGCAGTTGTGCGTGGTGTTCTTACGGTACTTACGGCGTTTGTATGGACGGCATCGGCCGAAATGAGCCTGGGGGTTGATTTTCACCTCGGGGTCGGCGACCTCAACAGAGGAGACGATCCGAGTGTGGTCGTCATTCCGTCGCTGGTCGTTCCCCTGGGAACGACCGAGATAGTCCCTCGTGCGGGCTTCGCGGTCAATGTTGACGAACTCGATTTCGAACTGTTGGCAGGCTGCGGGTGGTTCTTCCATCTCCTCGAACAAGAGCCTTTCGGATTCTCACTAGGCCCTCAGATCACTCTGCCTCTCGGGTTCGGAGAACGTGCCGGAGACGATTTCGTCAGGACGGGTTTCGACGTGGCCATGCCCGTCAACGTCGACCTGCATGTAAGCCGGGCGATGTTTGTACGGATGGGATTCAATGCCGCGGTCTTCGCTTTCCGGGCGGATATCGGTTCTTCCGATGATCATGATGAGGAAGTCGGCTTTCTCATCGAAACACTGGAGAGACCCTGGATGGGATTTTACTTCTATCTGTGATTGAGGTGGGAACCAAAGCGCTCGAATCACGGTCTTCGATTCAGATCTCTTCCATGGTTTCCCGCTTCACCCACCCGCTGACGCCGTTGGGCAGGCTGACCAGCGCCCATGAGTCGATCTTTCTGTGGATGCGAAATTTGGTCCCTTCGTGCACCGAGAAGAGCACCTTCGTGCCTTTCGGTTCACTAACGGCGTCAACGCGGTCTTCGAGGACAATGGCGTACGAGACGTGCTCGTTCCGGTAGATCTTGTACCCGGTCGAGAACCCAAGCACGAGGCAGAGCAGCCCTCCCAGGCTCAACAGGTATATGAGCCAGAGTCGCAGGTTGTGAGATGCAAAAAGCGCGGCGGAGAAGAGGGCGCTCAGCACGGCAAACAGTCCGAGCAGAATCCACAGTTGAGTATGAAGCGGCAGCAGGGTGTGAAACCCGCGAAGTACGGTTTCAAGAAACGTCCGCTCGGGCTCCGGAATTCTGTCGGTCAATTGAACTCGGGCGAATTTCAGATTCGCGGTGATATCCGGATCGTTGGGTGCAAGTGCGTGCGCCCGTTCGTACCAGAGGATGGCGAGACCAAGATCGCCGAGTCGGAAGCAGGCATTTCCGAGGTTGTAATACACGGCGCTGTGACGCATGCCCGATTCCACTACCTTTCGATAGTACGTCGCCGCGCTGTCAAACCGTCCTTCTTCGTAGAAGGCGTTTCCCCGGGCCATCCATTCCTGAACCGGTGCCGCCGAGGTTGCGGCCGGGATAGAAAGACAGACCAGGCAAAGGGCATTGAGCAGGGGTCGACGGTTCATGCGCGTCCCCCTTTCTTTCCGGTGCCCGCGAGGTTTCTTACGAAGGAGACGGTCTGCTGCAGTACATCATCTTTTGCCTGCTCATCCACGGCGGCTCCGCCAAAGCGATATCCGTCCATTGTTTCAATGAATGCCACGAGCCTGGCGACTATCTCTTCGTCTACCCCCCGCGTGGTCAATTCGTCCCGGAGTTCGCCGAGGGTCTTGCCCGTAGCGGGAAAACTGAATTTGTGGGATATATAGCGTTCGATGATCGGCGCCATGCGGTCAATGACCTGACTTGCCGAAAGCGCGGACCGTTCTTTCCTGACCTTGTCGATTTCCTTCATTGCTTCGCGCATCGCCTTCTGCCGCTTGAGAGCCGCCTCGTCGCGAGGCCGCCGCGACTGGATGCGGTAGAGAGCGGAGAAGACGGCGAAGAGAAACGGCAGGGGGTATAAAAGCAGAAGCAGCGGGCGTTTGTAGGGCGCTTCCGGTTGACTCCTCAGACTGGTCACCGTCTTGATATACCGGATATCACGTCCCACTTCCCTGATTTCTCCCTGCGTAAGGTAGCGTGCGGGATCTTTATCCACGCCCTTGCCTTCCGTGACGGTCAGGGGGATAGGATCCGACGAGGTGCTGCGATACTTCTCTGCCGCGGGATCGAAGTAGACCAGGGTGATTGGCGGAATCTCGGCGGGCCCCTCGCGGCGGGGTATCAGAAGGTACTTCCAGCTTTTCCGGGTAGAGAGACCGGTTGCCGAGGTATCGACGTAGGTATGCTTTTCGGGCGTGAATACTTCAAGGTCCCGAAGTTCGGGAAGCGTGATGTCTCCCATACTTCCCGGTCTCGTGGAGCCCCTTACCGTGATCTTCAGCGTTACCGCTTCACCGGCGGGAATCGTTTGCGGTGCGGCCGAGGCTTCGAGGGAGAACGTGCCGACCCCGCCGGAGTAATCCGCCGGCGAGGGGGGAAGCGGTCGCACGGTGACCGAAACCGCGTTTGAAGCAGTTGTCCCGGGAATGTTTCTGGTGCGCTCGAACCCGAAGAATCCTTCATCGAAGAAGTCGCCGAAGAAGGGGTCTCGCCGCTTTGAGCGCTCCCGGCGCTGCACGACATACTCCATCGGAATCGACTCGATTTTTTGTTTTCCCGAGCGAAGCGGGAACAGTGCGTACCGTGCTTCAAACACATGGTACATCTCGCCGCCAATGCGCTTCGGCTCACCGTCGGGCAGTCGCGAGAAAAGCCGGTTCACCGAGAACGACCTGCTGATTTCGCTTTCGAGCCTGTCGAGGCAGTCGACAAAGCCCTGCTGGGTGAGCTGTGCCGGCGATCCCGCCTTCTTTGCCACACGCAGCGTGGCGATCATCTGCTCCCCCACGTACGGGGAGGTGTTGTTGACAACCATCCTGAGTTGCACGGGCGGGTTGCGTACCGGCTCCCTGGTGACCGTAACCGGAAACGGGTTCGTTCGATACGTGGTGCCTTCAAGTTGCAGCTCAAGAGCGGGGAAAGTGAAGTTTCCTTCCTCGAGCAGATTGAGATGATAGTGAATGTAGTAGGTGATTTCCGTTTTCTTCGTAACCTTGCCGTTGATTATCTGGATCGAGGAAGTAAATCCCGACTGATTCCGGGTGGTCCTGAGCAGCTTGTAGTATGGGCTCGCCGGAAGCGGTGGTACGGGTATGTCTTCAAGCCGGCGGTCGCTTGCGACGGCGAGATTCACGACGAGCTGCTCGCCGACAGCCAGTTTGGTTCGTTCCGCGGAGGCCGAAACCGTTATTGCCGCCGGCACCGAATAGGACAGCGCCAGGAGATGGAGGAAAAGAGCCGCTGTTCGAATGCTCAATCGGATCATCCTACCAGTCTTTCTCGGGTTTTTTGCCGCGAAGCATCTTCAACCGATGTGGTTTGTTCAACTCCTTCTCATCGTCGGAGAACTGCTCCAGCATACGCTCCGCTTCCTTCTCACTCATCTTCGGCCCCTTGTCCGAAAGCTTCGGCTGGGGTTTGGCCTCCATCTCTTCGTCTTTGCGATCTTCGCCGGCGGGAGGTTGTTGTTGCTGTTGCTTCTGTTGTTGCTCTTGTTCTTCTTTTTGTTGTTGTTTGCTTTCCCGGTCGGATTGGTCGTCCTCGCGTTGCTTCTGTTGATCCTTGCTTCGGGAATCATCTTTGTTGGATTTGCGGTTCTTCTGTTGCTGCTCCATTTTTCGCAGTTGTTCGAGGAGATTCTGCGTAAGCTGAAGGTTCCATTTCGTGTCAATATCGTGCGGCCGCATGTCCAGTGATTTGATGAAGTGTTCGCGGGCCGCTTCGAGCTTCCGGCGTGCCCGTTGATCCCCCGATGCGAAGAGTTGTTCACCCTGCCGGTAGAGGGTGTTGCCCAGATTGTAGTGTGCGTCGGCCTTCACCCCTTTCTGTTGTGCCGACAGCCCATCCTTCAGGGCCTCTTCGGCTTTGCCGAACTCCTGCATCCGGTACAGGGCCGAACCGCGATTCATTTTCAGTTTCGGATTGTCGGGATCTTCCAGCAGCGCTTCATCATAGAGTTCCAGTGCCCGAGCGTAGTCCCCGTTGCGGTGAAGCTTGTTGGCCCGTTTATTCTTCCGGTAGACATCGTCGGCTCGTGCGATCGCGACCACCGCAAGCACTACCAGGCACATCCATGCCGTTATATACCGTTTCATTCCGGACAAACGTACTTTCATACCCTTTTCCGCCTGCTTCTCACGAGCTGAACCGTCCTCGCCACACTTCGGCCCGGTGGATCCGCTCGGGCACGAAGAACTCCGCCAGCAGCAGGACAAGCGCCACCAGGAGAAACAGTTGATAGCGTTCCTCAAACACCCTCATCTTGTTCAAACCGAGGTCTTTCTTCTCCATCTTCATGATTTCCCGGTAGATCGCCTCGAGATCGAGACTGGTTCCCGCGTGGAAGTATTTCCCGTTACCTTCCAGTGAGATCTTCTCCAGCACGACCTGATTGAGACGGGTCATGACGAGGTTTCCGGAGTTGTCTTTCTTGTAGACAACGTTGCCGCCGGACTTCCGAATGGGAATCGGTACTCCCTGTTCCGAGCCTACTCCTACCGTATAGATTTTCACACCCTTTTCCGCGGCTTCCCGCGCGGCTTCGACCGCCTCCCCTTCGTGGTCTTCACCGTCGGAGAGCAGCACCAGCACTTTGTGCTTCCGTGCCTTCGAGTGAAACGCTTCGTCGGCCAGCCCGATCGCACCGGCAAGGTTCGTACCCTGCAAGCGGATCCAATCGGCCTCAACGGCATCCAGAAACATTTTCGCCGCTCCGTAGTCGAGTGTCAGCGGGCATTGCACGAATGCCTCGCCGGCGAACACCACAAGCCCGATCCGGTCGCCCTTGAGCAGGTCGATGAATTTCCCGGTCTCATGCTTGGCTCTCGTGAGCCGGTCGGGGGCGATATCCTCGGCAAGCATGCTGCGGGAAATATCCATGGCGACGATGATATCAACACCTTTCCTCTCGATCATCTCCATTTTGACGCCGAAGCGGAACCGGACCAGCGTAAGCACGAAGAAAAGAAAAAAGATAATGTATAACGTACGACGGAATACTCTTCGTCCCATGCCCAGCGACGCCGTCAGGCGAGGGGCCAGACGCGGCGATATGAACGCGTGCAGGGCGGCCCTTCGCTTCTGCGCGGCCCACATGAAGAAGCCGATCAGGGCCGGCGCTCCCAGAAGCAGCCGGAAGTATTCCGGGTTTCCAAATCGCATGACGATCAGCTACCTTGTGAGTGCCCTCAGGGAATTCTCCTGAACCACGTGTTGCTCAGAATCAACTCCACCAACAGCACAAGCCCTCCCCACACCAGCCAGGGGAAAAACCGGTCGGCATAGGTCGTGTATGATTTCGTCTTGATTTCGGTCTTTTCCATACGATCTATTCTGTTGTAGATTTCTTCGAGTTTCTCGGGATTGTGGGCACGGAAAAACGTTCCCCCGGTAGCCTCGGCGATATCCACCAGCGCCTGTTCATCGAGATCGGACTCGACATTTCGTATCTGGGTGACGTTCTTGCCGGTCCACGGATTCACCACTTCGAACGGGTACGGAACCTTGCCACCCCTTCCCACGCCGATCGTGTGGACTCGAATGCCGAGTTCGGCCGCGGCCCGGGCCGCCGAAATCGGCGCGATTTCGCCCCGGTTGTTGGCGCCGTCGGTCAGTAAAACAACGATCTTGCTTTTGGCGGGGGAATCCTTTATGCGGTTGGCGGCCGTGGCCAGGGCCGTGCCGATTGCCGTGCCGTCCTCCAGCTCACCAAACCGGATCTCATCCAGAAACTGGATAAGAATGTTGTAATCAAGAGTAACCGGGCATTTCGTGTAGCTGCGGCCGGCAAACACCACGAGGCCGATCCTGTCGTGCTCGCGCTTCTTGATAAAATCCTTGATTCGTTCTTTGGCGACATGGAGTCGGTTCATCGGTTTGAAGTCAAGCGCTTTCATACTCGTGGAAACATCGAGCACGAGAACGATGTCGACTCCCTCGGTGGTAACGTCTTCCCGGGTATTGCCTTTCTGCGGACGGGCCAGTGCAACAACGAGCAATCCGAATCCGGCCATGCGAAGCAGCAGAAGGCTGTGGCGGAGTTTGACGGTCCAGGGAACCGGTATGGTACTCAGCGGCGAGAGATCCGAGAATCGCACAGTGGATCGTGTTCGCCTCTCCCGTACAAGATACACCCATACCATGGGTATCCAGGCCAGAAGCAGCAGAAGGAACTCAGGATTTCTCAGCCGCATCATTCTCCTTCGAACCGTTGGTGGACTCCCGCCCGTCCGGAGACGGTTGCCCCGCGTCCGCGGGTTCATCGACGGGAGGGCGCGTACGTTCAACAAACTGCCGTGCTTCGGTCAGAAGCTTCTCCAGTGTCCGCACGTCGGGAATCATCCGGGCGAATTTCACCGGGTCGGTGGAAACGAAGAACCATTCCAACTGCCCGCGTTGTTGGTCCTGAAGAGGCGAGTCGGAGATCCACCGCTGCAGTTCGGTAGTCGTATACTCCGCGGCCGGTATCCCGTATCGCCTCCCCACGTAATGCTTCAGGATATTTGAGAGCGCAAAAACGAATTCTCTGGCCAGGCCCTTCTCGACATATCCACGCGACTCCAGTCGATCCAGCGCATCCATGGCTTCCTCATACGGTGGCGGCGGTGGCGGCGGCGGGGAAGGGGTACGACCGCATCGGCGAAGAAAGCTCAACACGTAGACACCCGAACCCAGCATCCCCGCCCCGAGCAGAAACCAGAGCCACAGCAGCGACGGTCGCCCGGCCGACTGCTGGGGCTTCAAGCCCTTGAGGTCAACAGTATCCGAAGGAAGTACGGAGTAAACCGCCATTGTTTTCGGCGGGGAAAGGAGCGTATCGGTTTGGTTGGACCCGATCAGCAGAAACGGCAGCGACGGTATGGTGCAGGGTTGGGCCGAATACGTCGTGACTACGTAGCGGAAAAGGAGGCTGTCCCGCCCCTGGACTTCTCTGGTCTCCCTGAACCAGTCCTTAACCACGAACGGCCCGAACCCCTGCTCTGCCGGAGGGGGTTGGATCTCTCCGCCTTCGGCGCCGACAACCGAGATTACCAGCTCGATCCTGTCCCCGACGGTCAGGCTGTCGCGGCTGACGTGCGTGTGGACGCGAGCGCCCCGGACGGAGGGGGCGCAGACGGTAACCCACAAAACGGCGGTAAGATACAAGGGTGTGGATAGTCGGCTCACAGCAGCCACCCCAGTTCGATTACGCAGACCTGTACGAGTCCGACCAGAAATCCGAGGATTCCACCAAGCCTCTTGATCGCACTCAGCTCTCGTGCCGCAATTGAGTGCACAATCGACTCCAGTTTGTCGAGTTCGAAAGAAGCGATTTTCTCCTCGACTATTTTCTTGAAATCCACGTTGTCTTCAACTTTCTTCAGCAGCACTTCCATCATCTCCGGCAGCGACTCTTCGACTTCCCTGCTTATCCGCTGCTTGATCTTCTCCGCTACATCGAGGCTCAGGAAGAGGTCGACCAGTGAGCCCCGGCCGAGATATCGGGTGACCAGGTCGTCGACCCGTGTGCCGACCGCGGATGCCATTTCGCCGTGGAAGCTTGGAGAGCGAAGGAGGCGTCTGATGTCCCGATGAGAGATAAGTTCGCGCTCGACCGTCTCGCCGATGGTTGCCGCAAGCTCCGCTCTCCGTTTCGGAATCAGTCCGACGAACGTAAATGGCCCGATCCGCAGGGGGTTCCGGGGACGAAATATCATGCCGACGGCTATCGAGTTGGTAACCCAGCCGATCAATGCTCCGGTCAGGGGGACGAATCCGAAGAGGGCAATATGAATGTACATAACGTCCAACCGACATGCCTCTCAAGTGTCCTCGGCAAATGGCCTCAATCCGGCACCTCCTCCGGACAATTCGCGGGAGCGGATGCCGCAGGGGTGTAAAATACATAAGTATCGAGTCGTTTCAGGAGCCCCGCCTCCGTATTCGGCCGGTGGTCTGCGCCGGAACCGCCTCGGGATGTCCCGCGTCGGCGCAGCGTCCGTTCGAACCGGAACAAACCGTCGTTGCTTCGGTCGCTCGGGAAAACGCTCAATGAAGGCACCTGGTCATGGCGGAATGCCTGTTGCGAATCCGTGCGAAATGAGCATCGCTGAGGAGCACCCGGACAATAATCTCCGCCGGGTGAGGGGACCCCGCGGCGACCCCTGCCGCAATGGGTCCACGGTGTCGGTGGAAGTGAAGAAGGGGAAATGCGTATTTTCTTCAGACGGAGAACAGTCGGGAGAAATGTCGAGGGGGCCCCGCCGGCGGATCGGCGGTCCCCACAAGAGGGCAGTGCCGTCGGAAAGAGGCCCGGGCGGCCGGGCGAGGATGGTGAGCGGGGAGGAAAGGATTCGGCAACTGCGTGACGCGGGGTTCTTCCGTCCTGAGGCAGGTTGTGAACGGTAGGAAGGTACGCACCGCGGTCGCGGCGGGGTGGTGATGGGTGGTTTTCTTCCCGGCGAAGGAGCTGGGAGGAGAAGGCCGAAGCCAAAGAAATGGTACTGTAATGGCTCTGCGCAATTTTTCGTGGGTGTTACCGGAGAAGCTGGCCGGTTCCGGTATTCCGGGCGGCTACGACTCGGATCTGGAAGAGTATGTCTCCTCCGATTTGCGGGAGTTGCGCGAGCGGGGAGTTGATGTGCTGGTGTCTCTTCAGCGCGTGCCCGATGCCTTCGGGGTATTGTGCCGCACGGCGGGCCTGGACTGGCTTCCCTTTCCGATCGAGGATTTCGCGGCTCCCGCGGATGTGGAAGGGTTCGAGAGGCTTGTGGATGAGTGTGTCGCCCGCATGAACGCGGGCAAGGGGATATGTGCGCATTGTCACGCCGGGGTGGGGCGCACCGGTCTTTTTCTCGCATGCACGGTGGGGCGTCAACTGGGGCTGGATGCCGATCGGGCGATAGAACGCGTACGAGTAAGCCGTCTGGCACTCGACACGGAGGCTCAGGAGCAATTCGTGCGGCGATTTCTGGACGGTAAGCCGTGAAACATGAATTCGATGTGACCGCGTTCCTTCTCAGGGAAGAGGAGAAGCTCAGCCCTTTTGCGGGCAAGAGCAGCGAGTCGCGAGGGAGAATGTACCCCCTGAAACGCGATCCGTTCAGGCTGGAGTTTGCCCGCGATGAAACCAGAGTGCTTCATTCTCCACCGTTTCGGCGGCTCAAACACAAGACACAGGTCTTCCTCTCGCCCAACAACGATCATATCTGTACGCGCATGGAGCACGTGCTTCACGTGTCGAGCATCGCTTCCGTAATTGGACGGTGCCTCAATCTTAATATCGACTTGATCAATGCGATTGCCAAGGCACACGATCTGGGTCATCCGCCGTTCGGTCACGCGGGTGAGCGGAAGCTCAATGAACTGCTTCTTGAGCAGGACGTGCCGAACGGGTTTGCGCACGAGATCCACGGCTTGCGGGTCGTCGACAAGCTGACCAACCACGGGGCGGGGCTGAATCTGACCTACGAAGTACGAGACGGAATTGTGACCCATTGCGGCGAGAAGTTCGAACGTGAAGTGAATCCCGACCGAACACGGGACCTGTCGGCTCTGGAGGAAATCACCGACCACCACGCGTATCCCGCGACGCTTGAAGGGTGCCTGGTCCGGATGGTAGACAGGATTGCTTACCTGGGGCGCGACATGGAGGATGGGATGAAGGCGGGGTTCATCCGCAAGTCCGAGATTCCCCGTGAGGTTGTCAGGGACCTGGGTACCGACAACGGCAAGATAATCGGCCGGTTTGTTAACGACACGATCGCACACAGTATCCAGCGGGACGGCATCGCGATGAGCGCCGAGGTTTTCGAACTGATGAATGTGTTGAAGACATTCAACTACGATCGTATCTACACGCACCCCGAGGTTGTGCGGAAGGCGCGGAAGTCGGACAAGGTGCTGGAGCTGTTGTACCACGAATTGTGCCGGGTTCTGGAGGGAACCGGGCGGGGCACGGAGACGTCAATGGTGCAAAATCTCGTGCGTGAAGCACCGTCCATGCAGGTCTTCTTCCGTTTCATCAAGAACTCCAACTACACCGAAGACACCCCTGCCTGGCGGATCGTCACCGATTACATTGCGGGCATGACCGATCTTTTCGCACAACGTACGTACGTTGAACTCTTTCTTCCGACGCCTGTCGTTTGAACAACGCTGAGAGGCGCGAGACTATGCACCGACACAGAAAGGATCAGCGGAAGAGGGGAGCGGGCGGAGGCGGCCGTCTGGGGGTGCTGTGGTATTCGTTCTGGCATCCTCCGGACATAGCCTGCCCCCGCTGCGGCAACAGGGGATGCGATTACTACGATCCCTTCTTCTTCAGCCCCCTGCGAACGCTGGGGGGGCGAAGGCGGATCAAGTGCCGGGAATGCCGGTTCGTGTGGCGTCCGAGCAGCAGAGGCCGGTCCATGCTGGAGACGCTCAACCCCTTTCGCATTCGGTAAGTAACCTTCGAGAATACCCGGCCGGAACCAGGGGAGGCAGGAATGAATGTATCGAAAGCCAACAGAGCGCAGTTTTATTTCTTCTGTGCCGGGCAGAAGCCCGAGACGTTCGAAGTGATGAATTTTTCGGGCACGGATCGAGTCTCCTGGCCGTACGAATTCGACGTCACGCTGTTGTCGAAGAAGGTCGATGTTCCCGTCCAGGAAGTAGTCGCTTCCCGGGCGACACTGATGATTAATCGGGGCGGGGAGTTCTATCCCTACTCCGGCGTCGTATCCGAGTTTTCGTTTGTCGACCAAACCACCGACTACTGCGTCTATCGTGCTTCGCTGGTACCGCGATTGTGGCTGTTGAGCCTCAATTTCAGGACCCGTATTTTCCAGAAGATGAGTGTGATGGATATTGTTCGTGAAGTACTGGATGCCGGCGGCCTGAGTGACTACCACGACTTTCGGGTTGACGGCTCATCGTATCCGCAACGTGAATACGTAGTGCAGTACCGGGAGACGGACTTGAATTTCATCTCCCGGCTCCTTGAGGAAAGCGGCGCCTGGTACTTTTTCCGCGAGCAGCCGCTGTTGGAGGAGGAGGTTGATGGAAGCACGGGGAGTGAGAAGTTGATTGTCACCGACAAGAGTTCGGAGTTTGAATTCGTACCGGTGGAGTCGAGCCTTCCGTACCGATCACGTTCGGGAATGGTGGAGCGCGTTGATGAAGATCATCGTGAGCATGTATTCCGCATGGAAGTCGATTCGCGCGCCGTGGCTTCGTCGGTGCGACTCAAGGGCTACAACTATCGCACGCCCGAGGTGGATCTTCTGGGCGAGAAGCCCGTGCAGCCGGGCAGCGGAGGAATGCACTATGAGTTCGGGGGCAGCATGGCCGACACCGGTCAGGCTCAGCGGGCAGCCCGGGTTGTCTCGGAGCGTGCAGCCTGCATGCAGTCGAGTTGCCGCGGCTCAAGTACCTGCCGAGGGATGCGGGCGGGGAGCCGCTTCAGTGTTGAAGACCACGCCCGGGCCGATTTCAACGGGGAATTTCTCGCGGTGCGGGTTCAGCACAGCGGGAGCCATTTTCAGGGGGAAGAAGGTCTACAGAGCAGTTCTTACACGAATCAGTTCACGGCCGTAAGTGCCGATCGCGCACAATCGTACCGTCCCCCGCGCCGTGCTCTGAGGCCCAGCGTGCCGGGCGTCCTGACCGCACGGATCGAGGCCGACGGTTCACCGTACGCGGCACTGGACGATATGGGCCGCTACAAGGTCCGCATGCTCTTTGATACATCGGACCGGAAGAATTACGATGCTTCCAAGTACGTTCGCCTGGCCCAGTTCTACAGCGGGCCCAATTACGGGGCGCACTTTCCCTCCCATGAAGGGGCGGAGATGGTTATCGGGTGTGTTGACGGCGATCCCGACAAACCCATGGGCATCGGTACCGTTCCCAACGCCAACACGTCCTCACCGGTCAAGAGCGCCAACAAGGAGAAGAGTGTCATTCGAACCGCGGCGGGTAATGAACTGATACTCGACGACCTTGACGGCAAAGAGAAAATCGTGCTCGCCACGCCCGGAGGTAATGCCGCGGAACTCAACGATGAGCATAAGCGGTGCGGAGTGAAGACCGCCGACGGCAATACGCTGGTGCTGGACGACACCAACGAACATACGCGTATGGATACACACGGGCATACGATCACGGCCAGTTACAAGGGGGGCGAAGAGGGGATCGTTCTGGCGACGGCAGGCGGGCACGTGATCAAGGTGGACGACGCCAACAAGCTGATAACCATTCAGACCGGCGGGGGACACGGGGTTGAACTCAGCGACAACAACAAGACCATTACCCTGAAGGACAGCGCGGGGAAGAATACCGTTACGCTCGATGGAGGAGGGGGGCTGACACTGGACTCGCAAGGGAAGATCGAGATCACCGCCGCTCAGGATCTGGTAATCGATGCCGCGAACGTGAAAGTTTCCTCCCGGGCCGCGACCGAGGTGTCGGCGGGAACCGACTGCACGCTGAAGGGTATGAACGTTGAGGCGAAGGGCTCGATGGGGGCGACGGTCGAAGGCGGCATGAGCGCGTCGTTCAAGGGCGGCACTACGGCGAAGCTGGAAGGGGCCATGGTTGATGTTGCCGGGTCGGCCAAGACCGCGGTCAAGGGCGGTATTGTGATGATCAACTGATCATTTCGGCCGGCAAGAGCGGACATGGTTTCCCGGGGAGGCGTGAGGGACGGTTGTGACGTGCATGCATTGCGTGAGGAGGTGAGATGGGGCAGCCGGCTGCTCGAATAGGCGATGCTACTGTCCACGGCGGCACGATCACCGTGGGTTGTCCGACGGTATTGATCGGCGGTATGCCGGCAGCCCGCATGGGCGACATGCATGTCTGTCCCATGGTGACGCCGGCGACACCTCCAATTCCTCATATCGGTGGACCGATTGTCAAGGGCAGCACCGGTGTGTTGATCGGCGGCATGCCGGCGGCCCGGATGGGTGACCTGGCGGTGTGTACCGGCCCTCCCGACAGCATTATCCTGGGGTGCATGACCGTTCTGATCGGCGAGACCATGGCCGGCGGCGCCGGTGGGGGAGCGGGCGCCGGAGCGGGCGCCGGCGGAGGAAGCGCGGTGATCGGAGCGATAACATCCGCTCGAATCGCCGGGGGGGATACGCAGGCCGCGACTGTCGACACCCATTCACTCGACATCTCGATTCAGGACAAAGAAGGCAAGCCCGTGGGGGGTGTCGGTTACGACTTGACCGGCCCCGGCGGGACACACGAGTCGGGCGTGCTCGGCGGTCGTATCAAGCGAAACGGTGTGGAAGCAGGTAGTTACAGCGTGGCACTCAAGGGAATTTTCGGGGCCGAGTGGTCCAGACCGGCCGCCAGGGCAGGTGAGGATATTCGGATGAAGGTGGAGACTGCCGGCATTGAATCGGGGACCCCGGTTCATTTCGAGGTGTGGGAGCGGAATGTGAAGCAGCCCGACAGATCCGTGGGTATGTGCGAAGCGGAAATCCGCAACGACACGGCGGAAGGTACGTGGCAATGGACGTTCGAGGAAGATCCTTTACCCGAAGACGACCTGGTGCGCGACGAACGGCCGCCGCTGTATGATCCCCAATGCTACTTCGTGGTCAAGGCGGGCGGTTTCGAAGCCCGATCGGGAATGCTCGGCTGCAGGGAGAGTATCGAACTGCACCTGGAGGACGAAGAGGGAGAGCCGATCAAGAACACCCGCTTTCGTGTACATCTCTCGAATGGAGAGATCCGGGAAGGAACACTTGATTCCAGTGGCTGTGCGAAGGTCGACAACGTCCCGCCGGGCGGCTGGTCCGTGGAATTTCCCGAGTATGCCGATGTTGAAGATGTATAGGGGCGTGGTGCCCGGAGGATTCCGGCTATGACTACCCGCGGAGCGACGTTTCTCAAGAGAAAAGTCCGTACCTTCAGTCCCGTGCCTCCCGGCCATATCTCGGTGGTTCTGCTGAGCAACTCGGGCCGGGTGCCGCTTGCGGGCGTGAAGTATCGCATCAAGGTTTCTCCGGATTGCACGCTCAGCGGAACGACCTCCACGGCGGGGCTTATCTCCCATTCACCTGTCCCCCGGGGGGTCTACGGTATGGAAGTGGAGGGCGTGGTCGGGGAAGTCCTTGTTCCGGCGTTTCCTCGCGAGGTCATGCGTCCTCTGGTTGACAAGAACGGCGACAATATTGTTCCCAATCTGGAGGATGCGAATCACTACGACTGCTCCTGTGCGCCGTAGCGCACGACCTTTTCATCATGACAGCAACCACGGAGTGAAATCCCATGGCGGGCGACAGTACCAACCGGCTTTTTGCCTTGAATCTACCCGAAGGATGGACTGATACCACGGTATACACGTTCGAGGGGCCTGACGACTCGGGGGTCCGGCACAATCTGGTGGTGAGCGTGACCCCGCTGGAGAAGGACATCGGGGTTGTCCAATTCGCAAAGTCGCAATTGGAGCTTTCGACGCAGGCTCTGCCGGGTCTGGAAATAACCGGCCAATCGGAGTCGTCCCTTCCGTCGGGCGTCCCGGCCTATATTGTCGTATACCGATTCACCTCGGCCGAGAACACCACGGTGTACCAGAAACAATACTACGTCAAGGTGGGCGAGCGGGGGTATACGTTCACCGCTACCTTTTCGAAGAAGACGCTGAGGACAGTTGCCGCCGAGGTGGACCGGATTGTCGGGGGATTCAGGGAAATCGATCCCGAGACGCTCCCGTGAGAATGCCCTCAGTCCCTTGAGCGAAGGAAACGGTCTACACCTTCGGCGGCCCGCCTGCCGTGGAAGATGGCCCGCACGACCAGGCTCGCTCCGGAGTTGACGTCGCCCGCAACGAAGACAGAGGGTACGGTGGTCATGTAGTCGGAGTTGCAGGTGACATTGCCTCTCCGGTCAAGCTCGACGTCAAGGTCTTCCAGCAGTTTTCCGTGCCGGACGTGGACAAAACCCATTGCCAGCAGAACCATGTCCACTTTCAGGGAGAACTCCGAGTCGGGCACCTCGCGCATCCTCATGCGCCCGTTTTCGTCGGATTCCCATTCCACTCTGGTGAAATCGGCGCTCTCCACCCTTACGTCTCGTCCGCCGAATCGTTTGGTGGATATGCCCCACTCGCGCACACAGCCTTCCTCGTGGGATGATGAGGAGCGGAGGATACGGGGCCAATTCGGCCAGTGGGGGTTCCAGGGCTTGTCCCATGAGAGAGGCCGGGGCATGATCTCGAATTGATGTATCGCTTCGGCGCCCTGACGATTGGCGGTTCCGACACAGTCGGCGCCGGTATCTCCTCCTCCGATGACCAGCACGACCTTGTTGCGGGCGGAGATGATTTCGTCTTCCCGCATCTGTCCGGCAACGAACTTGTTGGAGAGGGTGAGGAAGTTCATGGCAAAGTGTATACCCTCGAGACCGCGCCCGGGGACATGGAGATCCCGCGGCTCTCCGGCTCCCATGGTGAGCATCAGGGCGTCGAAGCTTCTGCGCAGGTATCGCACCGAGATGTCTTCACCGATTACCACGTTTGTCTCGAACCGTACTCCTTCGCGCCGCATCAGGTCGATACGTCGGTCGATTACGTGCTTTCCCAGTTTGAAATCGGGGATCCCGTAGCGGAGGATTCCGCCGGGTTTGTCGTCCTGCTCGAACACGACGACGCTGTGTCCCATGCGGCGCAGGTGGCCGGCCGCGGCAAGTCCGGCCGGACCCGATCCGACAACGGCAACGCGGGCGCCGGATTCCTCGCGGGGAGGACGCGGCACGGCCCACCCTTCTTCGAAGGCCCGTTCGACGAGGGCCAGCTCGATCTGTTTGATTGCCACGGGAGCGGAGTTGATCGACAGGGTGCAGGCTGCTTCGCACGGCGCGGGACAGACGCGGCCGGTTACCTCCGGAAGAGAATTGGTGAGTTCGAGCCGCTCATACGCCTCCTTCCACTTCCCGTGATAGAGCAAGTCGTTCCATTCCGGAATGAGATTGTATACCGGACAGCCCATGGAATGACAGAAAGGTATCCCGCAGTCCATGCATCGTGAAGCCTGCTCCCGCAAAACCGATTCCGGTTGCACGGACATAAACTCCCGATAGTCTCCGAGCCGCTCTTCGACGGGCCGGTAGTGAAAGCCCGCCCGCTGCAGCTCCATGAATCCATTGATGCTTCCCATTATGCGTATACCTCCTCGGTCATGGCGACCACTTCGGTCCCCTTCGATTCGTCGCTTTTCAGTCGCGAGAGCGCGTACTTGTATTCCACCGGTATGACTTTCACGAACTGCGGGAGCATTTCGGTCCAATCTCTGAGAATTCGAGCCGCATGTTCGCTTCCCGTGTGGTTGACGTGTTCCTGTATGCGATTGAAAAGCAAGGTGCGATCTTCTTCCGAGGATACGGGTTCGATCTCGACCATTTCGAGATTGCACTTGGTGTCGAACAACTGGTCTTCATCCAGCACAAATGCCGTACCTCCGCTCATGCCCGCCGCGAAATTGACTCCGGTACGCCCGAGAACAACAACCGTTCCCCCGGTCATGTACTCACAGCCGTGGTCTCCCATTCCCTCGACAACCGCCGTGGCTCCGCTGTTTCGAACCGCGAACCGCTCTCCCGCCATTCCGCAGATATAGGCTTCGCCGTCGGTTGCGCCGAAGAGGTTGACGTTGCCGGTAATACTGTTGGTATTGGCCCTGAACGTGGACCTTCGGGGCGGATAGACTATCAAGCGGCCTCCGGAGAGGCCCTTGCCGAAGTAGTCGTTGGCGTCGCCTTCGAGTTCGAAGGTGATGCCGGGGGCAAGAAACGCACCGAAACTCTGTCCCGCCGAACCGGTGAATTTGCACCTGATCGTATCGCCGGGCAACCCCTTCGAGCCGAAGCGTTTCGAGACCTCGGCGCTCAGCGTCGTGCCCACGGTACGATTGCAGTTACGAATCGAAGCGAAGAGGCTCACGCGTCGTTGTTCGTCGAGCGCGGGAGCCGACTTTTCGATAAGCTCGCGGTCGAGTGAGTTGCTGTAGTCATGCTGCTGGGAAGTCACACAACGAACGGCCCCGTCCCCGCATTCCGCCGACGGTGTGAGGACGGCGGAGAAGTCCGGCAGTCTGTCTGTGCCGCGCCGGAGAGCTTCGTTGACCTCCAGAATGTCGGAGCGTCCGACCATTTCGTCGAATTGCCGAAATCCCAGCTCCGCCATCGTTTCCCGTACGTCGCGGGCGATGAACCGCATGAAATTGACCAGGTACTCCGGCCGTCCGCTGAACCGTTTGCGGAGTTCGGGGTCCTGCGTGGCAACGCCGACCGGGCAGGTGTTGAGATGGCACTTGCGCATCATGACGCATCCCATGCACACCAGTGCGGCGGTACCGAAGCCGAACTCCTCGGCTCCCAGCAGGGCGCCGATGACGACGTCTCTGCCCGTACTCAGCTTGCCGTCAACCTGGACTCGTATTCTGTCGCGAAGCTTGTTGCGGACAAGGGTCTGTTGCGTATCGGCAAGGCCGATTTCCCAGGGTATGCCGGTGTGCTTGATCGAAGAGATCGGTGAAGCTCCCGTGCCGCCGTCATGCCCGCTGATCAGTACCATGTCGGCCTTTCCCTTTGCCACGCCGGCGGCAATGGTTCCCACACCTGTTTCAGCAACCAGTTTGACCGAGACTCTGGCATCGGGATTGGCGTTCTTGAGGTCGAAAATCAGTTGCGCCAGGTCTTCGATTGAGTAGATGTCGTGGTGAGGCGGCGGCGAAATGAGCATGACTCCCGGTGTGGAGTGACGGACTTCGGCGATGGCGGCATCGACCTTGTGGCCCGGTAGCTGCCCGCCCTCACCGGGCTTCGCACCCTGGGCCATTTTGATCTGCAGCTCTCGACAGTTGACCAGGTAAGCGGAGGTGACGCCGAAGCGGGCCGACGCTACCTGTTTGATCATGCTGCAGGCGCTGTCTCGCCCGGTTCCTTTGCTGAAGCGCTCCTCCGATTCCCCGCCCTCGCCCGAGTTACTTGCGGCATTGAGTCGGTTCATCGCGACGGCGATTGTCTCGTGTGCTTCCTTGCTGATCGAGCCCAACGACATGGCGGAGGTGACAAACCGCTTGATGATCGCCTCCTCACCTTCGACTTCCTCCAGGGGAACGCTCGTCCGATCCTTGAAGGAAAAGAGGCCGCGAAGCGTACACAGGTTTTGCTGGGAATCTCCCATCAGTCGGGCATAGTCGCGGTAGCAGTTCCAGTCGTTCTCGCGGACCGCGCGCTGCAGCGTTGCGATCGCTTCGGGAGTATGAAGGTGCTTTTCGGAGAAGCTTCGATAGAAAATGTTGCCTCCTGAGTCCAGTAGCTGCATCCGCCCGGCCTGGTGCTCAAATCCCGCGGCGTGCCGAAGAACCGCGTGCCGGACAATCGTGCCCAGCCCGACCCCGTCAATCCGCGAAAACGTTCCGGGAAAGTACCGACCAATTAACGCGTTGCTCAATCCGACGGCCTCGAAGAGCTGAGCGCCGCGGTAGCTGCGAATCGTCGAAACGCCCATCTTGGACATTATTTTCAGCAACCCTTTTTTGACGGCGGTGATGTAGTGATCGAAGGCGGTTTCTGTTTTCATGCCCTCGCCCACATTCCCCGCGGCGACCAGTTGCGCTATGGTCTCCAGGGCAAGATACGGGTTGATCGCGCTCGCGCCATAGCCGATCAGCATGGCAAAATGCATGACGTCCCGCGCTTCTCCGGTTTCGAGGACCAGGCCGGTCAGTTGTCTCCTGCCGACGTCGACGAGATGATGGTGTACGGCGGATGTGGCCAGCAGGGCGGGAATTGCGGCCTGTCGCTCGTCGATCTCACGGTCGCTGAGAACCAGAAGTGTGCAGCCGTTGTCTACGGCACGCTCGGTTTCTTCGCACAGCGCTTGCAGAGCCCTGTCCAGCCCTTCCTCCCCCTCCGCGGCGTCGAAGAGCATGGGAAGCGTCACGGTTCCGACCTGTTCGCGGTGCAGGGCCTTCAGCTTGTAAAGATCCTCGTTGGTCAGGATCGGGTGCGGGAGTTTGAGCTGGCGGCAGTGTTGCGGCGTCTCGTCCAGCAGATTGCGCTCCTTGCCGACGAAGCTCATCAGCGACATGACAAGATTCTCCCGGTATGGGTCGATCGGCGGATTGGTGACCTGCGCGAAAAGCTGTTTGAAATAGTTGTAGAGCAGTTGGGGACGTGCTGAAAGTGCCGCCGGCGCCGCGTCGTTGCCCATCGATCCGACCGGTTCCTGGCCGTGCTCGGCCATGGGTGCAAGTATCATGCGCAACTCTTCGAGCGTGTATCCGAACGCTTTCTGGCGCTTCCGCAGCGAGTCTTCGTCGAACGCAACCGGTTCGGGCGCTTGAAACAATCCCTTGAGTTCAATACGGTTTTCCTCCAGCCACCGGCGGTACTGCCTTCTCCTGGATACCGTTGCCTTGATCTCGTTGTCGTGGATGACCCGGCCTTCCCGCGTGTCAACAAGGAGCATTTTGCCCGGTCCGAGCCTTCCCTTGGTGAGCACATCCTCGGGTGGAATGTCCAGTACGCCGACCTCGGAAGCCATCACCAGCTTTCCGCTCTTGGTCGAGACATATCGTGCGGGTCGAAGGCCGTTGCGGTCCAGGGCCGCACCAACCTTCACGCCGTCGGTGAACGACAGCGCCGCGGGGCCGTCCCAGGGTTCCATGATCGCGGCGTGGTATTCGTAGAAAGCACGTTTGTCCCGACTGATGTGGTACTTCGGGCCGAATGCCTCGGGAACCATCATCATCATGGCGTGCTCCACCGATCGACCGCTGAGGCAGAGCAGCTCGAAGACATTGTCGACAATTGCCGAATCGCTCAGTTGCTGATCGATGATCGGGAGGAGGTCCTTCAATTGGCTGCCGAACAGATCCGACGAAAGTGTCTTCTCGCGCGCCTTCATCTTATTGACGTTGCCTCTGAGCGTGTTGATTTCTCCATTGTGTGCCAGGAGGCGCATGGGTTGAGCCAGCGGCCAGGAAGGGAAGGTGTTGGTGCTGTATCGCTGGTGGATCAATGCCAGCGCGCTTTGAAACCGGGAGTCCCGCAGATCGGGGTAGAAGGTCTCCAACTGTTGGGCTACACACATGCCCTTGTACGTGATTGTGTTTGAAGAAAGCGAAACGATATAGCATTGCTCCAGCGAGAATCCTTCGGATGCGACGGCGCGCTCGAGCCCGCGACGAAGCAGGTAGAGGCGACGCTGGAGTTCGTCGCTCGAGCCGGCTCCCATGCGCACGAAAACCTGGCTTACCCGGGGCATGGTTCGGCGCGCCATCTCGCCGAGACACCCGGGACGTACCGGCACGTCACGCCATCCGAGAACTTCGCCGTCGTGCGCCGAAATCGTCCGTTGGAACACCCCCACGGCGCGAACCCGGTCCGCCTCGTTGGGGGGCAGAAACACCATTCCAACACCGTACTCGCCGGCGGCCGGAAGCCGGATGCCGAGTTGGTCGGTTTCTTCCAGGAGAAACCCGTGCGGCAACTGCACCAATACGCCCGCTCCGTCCCCCGTCTTGCCGTCGGCCCCTACTCCTCCGCGATGCACGAGGTTTTTCAGGATCGTGATGCCGTCCTTGACGATCTGGTGTGACTGTTGCCCGTTGATGTTGACCACGAATCCCACGCCGCAACTGCCGTGCTCAAGGCGGGGATCATAGAGGCCTCCGGTGTGTGTGCTCATTTCAGGATTGCTCCGTTTGTCGGTTGTCCGCATGGTTCGGTTCGTCTTTCTCCCGCAGGTAACAGATTCCTCGCTGTGCCGGCGAATTCATCCGCAGAACCAATTCCAGGTCCTGGTGCTCGACGCCCACCACCTTGACCACATCGCGCCACGACTGCGCCTCGGGCAGCAGCGATGGAAGCAGGTTGTCGGTATGCGCAAAAAACTCTTCGTTGAGCCGGTATCCCGGCCGTCCCGGGTACACGGCGACGTAAAGCATGTCCATTTCGACCAGATCGTTGAAGAAGTGCGTTCCCAATGAGACATCGGGTACCAGCCCTTCGTGCATGAAAGCAATCTCGCAGAGCACCGATACCGTGTTGATTTCCGAGAACGTAACGGGAATGCCCAGCGAGGGGGAAGTGGTGCCCCACCTGCCCGGTCCCACCAGGAGGATGTTCTTCGGGGTCGCTTCTCCCACATCGGCTCTGTGCGTGAGCCGTCCGATCAGGCGCGCCACGGAGTAGCGTTCCTGCATGCTCAGCGAACTGTAGGCCGACGGTGCCACGTAGGCGAGAAGGTCGACGTTGATCGAGGTGCTGTTGCCGACAATCGGACCGCGTGTTTCGAAAACGATCCGCTCAGCGGGGATTCCTTCCGGTATTTGGACTTCCCGAACCTGTCCTTTTACCTGGAAGGGGCGACATTGCACCAGATTGATCTTGTGCCCGTCGTCGGTGAAGTTGGCGGTGAATTCGATATCGACGGGATATGCGTAGGCTTCCTGAAGGGTGCTCAGCATCCTCCGCATGTCTTCGACGAACGGGGTATCTCCCAGAAGCTTGTCGAATGTCAGCACGTACGAGAAGATGTCGCGCATGCCGTATTCCCGGGCTCTTTGCTCCATCTGCTCGTCACGCGAGGCGAAGATGTCGAGGGGGAGTTCGGAGCATGCCCGTGCCACGTCCTCGAAGCTGCGTGATGTGTGAGTGTTACGGCTCAGGTCGAGCAGGTCGACCCGGCGCTGAGCATACTTGCGAACTTCGTCGAGATTCGACTCCGGCCTTCTACGGGGAGCGTTCAAGGCTACCACCCGGGTGTAGTCGTCATCACAGCGATCGACCGCTCGGGTGCCGAGTCCGAACACCAGGCGCACCATACCTTCTCCGGGATCTATCTCGGGACTCCAGACGTAGGGGTTGAAAGAAAACCCCACTCCGGCAACCTGGGGCAGGTAGAGATCTCCATGTTTCTCGCCGGACACGCGTTGCACCAGCAGCGCCATTTGCTCGTCGCGGTCCAGAAGTCCCCAGTGATCCCGGTAGGCGAGCGCCTCGGTGCGCATCGTGCTGGCATACACGATCCTGACCGCCTGTATGAATTGTTCGAGACGTTGTGAGGGGGTTCCCTGGTTGCCGCAGAAGACGCTCTCGTACTTGCCGGAAAAAGCATTGCCGTAGGCGTCTTCCAAAAGGCTGCTTGAGCGGACGATGATGGGAGACTGGCCGAAGTAGTCGAGCATGTCGGCAAATTGTGCTTGAATGTCTTCGGGGAATTTGCCGGCAAGAATCCTCTGTCGAACCTCCTCGGACCCGTCCAGCAGCATCCCGCTTTTTTTCAGGCGCCTGCGAATCCACCAGCATCCGTTGACGACCAGGTAGGTGTAGAACACATCGGAGCCGATGAAGAACGAGTCGTGCTCTTCAAGGATGTCGCCCCAGCGGGGGTCTTGCTTTTTCAGGATTGCCCTGGCAAGCAGCATGCCCACGGATTTTCCACCGATCAGGCCCGTGCCGATCATGCGCTTGCCGATATTGACAAGGTCGGCAAGATCGAAAAATCGGCCGGCGGGCTCCAGAAGACGTCTGTCGCGGCTTATGGCCATACGCAGAAGCCGGTTGGTCATCTGCCCGCTGTCTTCCCCCTGTTTTCCGGCGTCGCCGTGCTCCAGATATCGTTGTGCCCGGGTGAATGTCCTGGTCCAGACATCGCGCCGCTGGAGGGCAAAGTCAAGCCAGGGCTGGGGCACCGAGGAGAGGATGGCCGAAATGACGGCGCTTTTGGTAACCGGTGCAAATGTTTCTCCTTCCCAGCCATGCAGCATGTACATCGTGGGAGAGTACCTCTTGTATACTTTCAACGGGTGCACGTACAGCCGTTGTCGGTGGCGATAGACGTCAATGACCACCTGGGCGGTATCGTGGATTGCGTTGGTGGCCAGGGCCATGTGCCGGTTGCGCAGGAGGCTGAAGAACGTGGCTGTTTCCCAATCATACAGATACGGGCAGGTGAGCATAAAAAAATTGGCGAGCATTCGGTCGCTGTACCAATCGGCGCTGAGGTCCGAAAGGCAGTCGAACACGTAGCACGCGCCGGTGCCGAACCGCTCGATCACGTCGAATATTTCCGAGATGAAATGTTCGAACCCCCGGTCGGGGTGGAGTTCGAATCGATCGGCATCGATATCTTCGGGTACGAGATTGTCATGCTCGGCGAAGCGGAAGTAAATAAGTGCACGGCTTTCCCGGACAGCTTCTTCGCAGAAAGGCCGGACAAAGGGAACGTAGTCGTCGACGCCGTCCACTTGAAACACAATATTGTCTCCCGGCAAGACACCATCGAGCACCGAATCCAGTCCCGGGAGACCGGTTGACATTGAAGTGTGTACTTTTTTGTCCATGGGCATTCACTTTGGCTGCGTAACAAGACGTTCGAGCAACGGCAATGGATACACCTGTCCCCTGTGCGTGGCCGCCTTGCTGACATTTTTGTGTTGCAAGTGGCGTGCCGGCGGCAGCCCGGCTAAATAGCTCTCCCTCTCGAAACGGAAAGGTGTTCCGTGGTACAAAAAGGTTCCAAAGAAGCAGTTCTGGCACATAAATGTACCATCCTTGGGTCTGTGCGAGGGTCTATATGCCCGACTCGTTGGGGTGTGTCACAGCAATGTACCGCAATTCTGTTCTCACTGGTGTCACAATATATATTGTGACTTCATTTTTGCGGGGAGTTTTGCAGAAGTCTTCCGGGCAATTGGCACATCCGTTGCATTGTGCTCCTTCGTCTGCCCGACATTGCCGTCGGGCGAATTGAAATCTTCATGAATGTCTTACGAAAGGGTGGTGCTATGAGCATGTGCCGAAGTCCAAAGGAAGTACTTGACCTGATGAAGGCCGAGAAGGTCGAAGTAGTGGATCTGCGTTTCATGGACTTCCCCGGGTTGTGGCAGCATTTCTCGATCCCGGCCCAGGAACTGGATGAAGGGACGTTCGAGAACGGACTGGGGTTCGACGGCTCCAGTATTCGTGGGTGGCAGGTGATTAACGAGTCGGATATGCTCGTGAAGCCCGTGCCTGAGACGGCGTTTGTCGACCCGTTCATGAAGGCCAGGACGCTGGTGATGGTGTGCAATATCTGCGATCCGGTAACCGGTGAAGACTACACAAGAGATCCGCGCAATATTGCTCGAAAGGCCGAGAATTACCTGATATCGTCCGGAATTGGTGACTGCGCCTATTTCGGTCCCGAGGCCGAGTTCTTTATTTTCGACGATATCCGTTTCGACCAGACCACCAGTGCCGGCTACTACTTTATTGACTCCGAGGAAGGCAGGTGGAATACGGGCCGAAGGGAAAATGTCGACCCCACCGGCCATTCTCACAATCTGGGCTACAAGCCGCGATACAAGGAAGGTTACTTTCCCGTACCTCCGGCCGACAGTCTCCAGGACATACGGAGCGAGATGATGCTGGCCTTGATCGATATCGGTGTGCCCATTGAATGTCAGCACCACGAGGTCGCCACAGGCGGACAGGCCGAGATCGACATCAGGTTCTCCCCGCTGGTGGTCATGGGAGACAATCTGCTGAAGTACAAATATGTAATCAAGAATATCGCTCGAAAATACGGGAAGACGGTTACGTTCATGCCCAAGCCCCTTTTCAACGACAACGGCACGGGCATGCACACGCATATCTCGATATGGAAGGGTGACAGCAACCTTTTTGCGGGTGACGGCTATGCCGGCATGTCGGAGATGGCCATGTATGCGATTGGGGGGATTCTCAAGCATGCGCCGTCGCTGCTGGCCTTCACCAATCCAACAACCAACAGCTACAAACGGCTTGTGCCGGGATTCGAAGCGCCCGTCAACCTGGCGTACTCCAGTCGGAACCGGAGCGCGGCGGTGCGCATTCCCATGTACTCGACATCGGCGAAGGCCAAGCGGGTCGAGTTTCGGTGTCCCGATCCCAGTTGCAATCCTTACCTGGCCATGTCGGGTCTGCTTATGGCGGCGCTGGACGGGATACAGAACAAGATCGATCCGGGGCAGCCCCTCGACAAGGATATCTACGACCTGCCGCCCGAAGAACTGGCCAAGGTCCCGACCACACCCGGTTCGCTTCGGGAAGCTCTCCAGGCCCTGGAGAAAGACCACGAGTATCTTCTCAAGGGAGATGTCTTCACCCGGGACGTGGTCGAGACGTGGATTGAATACAAGATGGCCAATGAAGTGCAGGCTATTGACCTCAGACCTCATCCGTGGGAATTTGCGTTGTACTATGACATATAACCACCCCGTCTCTTCTGTACTCTGCCCGGGGCCGGCAGGGTCCGAAGGAGCGATCCCGCCGGATCGCTCCTTTTCGTCTGAGTGAGGGCGGAACGAGCGGCCACCGGGGTAGATCGCCGTGGTGGAGTACGGCAAATAACGGCGTGGGGCTTGCTCAGGACGGTAATGTTACGGACACGCTATGGTTCTTAAAGAACTCAACCCTCATCTGAGTTTCAACGGGATCTCGGTCATGTACCATACGGCGCGGGTGCTGGGCGCCGGCGGCGAGATGAAAGAGGTAATGGCCAATGTTCTGGAGATCCTGGAAATTCACGCGGGAATGAACCGGGGCATGATTTCGATTCTCAATCCCGGCGGAACCGAGTTGGTGGTCGACATTGCCCGCGGCATTTCTTCGCAGGACAAGGAACGCGGGCGGTATCGGCCCGGAGAAGGGATAACGGGCAAGGTGGTGGCAACGGGAATGCCCATTCTTGTTCGAAAGGTGAAAGAATCACCGGAGTTTCTCAATCGAACAGGCGCCCGAAGCAGTCTTGAGCATCTGAACGTCGCGTTTCTGTGCGTGCCGATCAAGGCGGGAGAGGCCACGATCGGCGCCCTCTCGGTCGACAGGATTACCTCCTCGGATTCCGATACCCTGGAGGATGAGCTGGCGTTTCTGGAAGCGGTTGCAGACCTGATTTCCCAGCTTGTCAAGGACCGACGGAAGCGGCAGGCAACGATACGGGCGTTGGAGCAGGAGAATCTGGAGCTGCGCCGAACGCTGGAGGATCGGGGAAGACCGGAAGAGATGGTTGCCAATTCGGGAGCCATGCGCGAAGTGTTTCGAAAACTGGCCCAGGTTGCTCCATCGCCGACCACGGTTCTGATCCGTGGAGAAACGGGAACGGGAAAGGAACTGATCGCCCGTGCTGTTCACCGCAAGAGCACCGTCAAGGACGGACCGTTTGTGGCGGTCAACTGCGCCGCACTCCCGGAGTCACTGCTGGAAAGCGAGTTGTTCGGTCACGAAAAGGGTTCTTTCACGGGCGCAACCTCTCAGCGTATCGGGAGATTCGAGGCTGCTCGCAACGGGACGCTTTTTCTCGACGAAGTGGGGGAGATGCCGATCAGCGCCCAGAGCCGGCTTCTTCGTGCAATTCAGGAGAAGGAAGTGCAGCGGGTAGGCGGAACAAACACGATCAAGGTCAATACCCGTCTCATCTGCGCAACAAATCGGGATCTGGAGAAGGATGTCGGGGAAGGCCGGTTTCGGGAGGACCTTTACTATCGTATCAATGTTTTCACCGTTCCCCTGCCCCCCCTGCGCAACCGCGGGGCCGATACCCTGCTTCTTGCCGATCACTTCGTGAAGAAGTACGCCCGGCTCCACGCAAAAGAAGTCAAGCGGATCTCAACGCCCGCCATCGACATGCTCTCCGCCTACCACTGGCCCGGCAACGTGCGGGAGCTGGAAAACGTCATCGAACACGCGGTGATCGT
>CAZNDN010000001.1:56688-61032 GCA_964571815.1 uncultured Fibrobacterota bacterium
CTCCCGCCTGAAGGGAACCCTGTTCGGCCCGGACCCGACCGTCGCCTTACGTGCCCGGAGGGGGGAAGGGGTGAGCGGGAACGGAGGCGCGCGGCGGTGCGCCCGGAATCGGCCTTGACTCCGTCTCCCCGTTCCCCCTGAAGCGTGAAGCCGCTCACCCCCGGGTTCATCCTATGGCCTCACTGCCTTCCTCACCCGTGCGAATGCGGATACAGCGGGGCAATTCAAGCACGAATATCTTGCCGTCGCCGATCCTGCCGGTGCGCGCTCCCTTGATTATTGCGTTCACCGTCCGATCAACGAATTCCTCGTTGATCGCGATCTCCAACCGGACCTTCTTCAGCAGGTTGACTTCAATCTTCGTACCACGGTAACTCTCGGAGTATCCGGCCTGCTGTCCGCAGCCGATCACGTTGGTTACCGTCATTTTCCACACCTCCGCGTCGAACAGCGCCTGCTTTACATCGGGCAGCTTCGTCGGCGGTATCACCGCAACAATCAGTTTCATGGTATCCTCCCGTCTGTTGCTCTCGTATGAGTGACTCGCACCTATTCCTCGGTGCTGAAAATCTGAAACCCGTTGTAGGCTTCCATTCCCATTTCGCCGATATCCAACCCGGCTATCTCTTCTTCACGTGAGACACGCATACCGACCGTTGCTTTGATCGCAAACCACACGATGATCGACAACGTGAACGAAGCGGCGCCGACGGCCAGGATGCCGAGCATCTGAATACCCAGCAGGGAAAAGCCTCCACCGTAGAGCATTCCTTCGGTCCCTTCCATATACCGGGGGGCCGCAAAGAGACCCACGGCAACGGTGCCCCAGATTCCGTTGACCAGGTGAACCGACAGCGCGCCCACCGGATCGTCGATCCTGATCCTGTCGAAGAACAACACGGCGAAGACTACCAGGACACCGGCGATAGCCCCAATGACAATGGACGCGCCGGGGCCGACAACGGCACAGGGGGCGGTGATGGCTACAAGACCGGCCAGGCACCCGTTGATGATCATCGAGAAGTCGGGCTTGCCCACCACAAACCACGCGGTAATCATCGCTCCCAGAATCCCCGCACACGATGCGAGGCCGGTGGTGAGTGCGATCCGGGGAACGTTCCCGTTCAGCGCAAGTTCACTTCCGGGATTGAAGCCGAACCACCCGAGCCACAAGATAAATCCGCCCAGGGTCGCCAGCGGTATGGAGTGCCCGACTATGGCCCGCGACGTCCCGTCGGAGCGGTACTTGCCGTCCCGGGGGCCAAGCAGCAGTACGCCGGCAAGAGCAGCCCATCCGCCGACCGAATGCACCACGGTGGAACCGGCGAAATCATGAAAGCCCAGCTCCGCCAGCCATCCTCCCCCCCAGACCCAGTGGCCTCCCAGGGGGTAGATAAGTGCCACCATCACCAGGCCGAAAAGAAGAAAGGATACGTACTTGATGCGCTCGGCAACCGCGCCCGAGATGATCGAACAGCCCGCGGCCGCAAAGGCAAGCTGGAAGAAAAAGAAAGCGAATACCGGAATGTTGGGCGCGGGGTTATGAGCGTTTTCGGCAACCAGAAACGAGTCCAGTCCAAGCAGCGCTCCTCCGCGGCCGAACATGAAGGCATACCCCATCAGCCAATATGCAATCGAGGCAATAGCGAATACCGCGAAATTCTTGGCCAGAATATTGACCGCATTCTTGGAGCGACAGAAGCCGGTCTCGACAAATGCGAATCCCGCATTCATGAAGAACACCAGGAAGGCGGCTACCATTACCCACAACGTATCGTGGAGATTGATTCCCGTTTCCTGGCCCGCTAAAACGGGCGCGGCGCCGGCCAGGGCAAGTCCGACCGTCGTAAACCACCTGCGTCCTTTCATAAAAAACCTCCTTTGGGTTATGTAATGGGTTTGACAGCGACCGACTACGAAGCACCTCTCGCAATGGCCGTGCCACGCGCGAAAAGCCGCGCGGGTGCACCGGAAAGGCACAATCAGTTCGCAAGCGACAACGAATTCGTGTCCGGTTTCCGGGCCGGGTACAAATTCGTATCCTCCGACGTACAGCATGCGGGACGTATATTCTACGAAGCCAGGTGCCTCGTCCCGGATTGCGTCTCTTGCTGCCATGAAACCTCAGATTGACAACCTTCATCGCTTGTGCCCCGGCGTCGACAGGGAGTTTCTCGCCGATCACCTTCGGCGGCTTGATGAAGGCTATTTCGAGCGATTTACCATCGAGCGGGTCGCCGAGCACCTGGGGCTGCTGTATGCCCTTACGGCTTCGGATCCGCTCAGAATAATCACGGCGCAGCGGGACGACCACCGAGTGGAATGCACAATTCTCTCCTTTGACTATCCTTTCCTCTTTTCTCTTATCACCGGCGTACTTACGGGGATGGGGCTGGATATCAGTGAGGGGAGCGTTTTTACGTATCGCCACGCACGAAGCGCAGCGGCTCGTTCGGCACTTCGCCGGAGGTTCACGAGGTTGCCTCCACGGAACGACAACCGCACACGCAGGAAGATTGTCGACCATTTTGTCGGAACCCGGACCGCCTCGCTCGAATGGAACGAGTGGTGCGGCCGTCTCCGGGAGCGGATGAAGCGTGTCGTGCTGCAGTTGGAATCTGGTGAGGAGGCGTCTACGGCAGCGGCGAAGCACGACGTGAACGAGCTGGTGGCGCGGCGACTGGAACATCTCCACCAGGCCTCATCACGGGCTCTCTACCCCGTCGGAATCGAAGTCGACAACGCCGATTCTTCCTGTACGCGACTGGCGGTGAATTCGGAAGACACTCCCGCTTTCCTGTACTCCTTGAGCAATGCCCTGTCGCTTAACGGAATCTCGATTGAACGCGTTTCAATCAACACGGTCGATCGGCATGTCCGGGATGTGATTGACATAGTTGACAAGGGGGGAGGGAAGATTACCGATACCGAGACCTTGAGTCGTATCAAGTTGTCGGTGCTGCTGACCAAACAGTTCACGTATTTCCTCGGTGGGTCCCCGAACCCCTACACGGCTCTGATGAGGTTTGAGCAGATGGTGAAGGACTTCGCCGGACTTCCGGGCCGTGAGCAATGGCTCGGGACGCTCTCCAATCCTCGGATAATGCAGGAACTCGCCCGTCTTCTGGGTGCGAGTGATTTTCTGTGGGAGGATTTCATTCGTCTGCAGTACGAGTCGCTTCTTCCCATGCTGCGTCCGTACACCAGCGGCCATCATTTCGCAACGCCTTCCGAAGAGCTACCCGGGAGACTGCGGGAGCTGGTGGGGAAGAAGACTACTCCGCGGGAGCGAAAGCGGGTATTGAACGAGTTCAAGGACCGTGAGATTTTTTTGATCGATCTGGACCATATTCTCAACCCGTCGTTCGACTTCAAACGGCTTTCCCGAAGTCTTACCATTCTTGCCGAAGCGGTGGTGGAGTGTGCTCTCGGGACGGCGACGGAGTCGCTTATCGGCCGGTACGGTTCTCCCCAGAGTGTGGCCGGCCTGCCGGCACAGGTCGCGGTTTTCGGGCTCGGCAAGCTCGGCGGGGCGGCGTTGGGCTATGCCTCGGACATCGAACTGCTGTTTGTTTACAGCGACAACGGACGAACTTCGGGGCCGGACAGTATCGAGAACGCGGAGTTTTTCGAGCGACTTGTCAAGGAAACACTCTCCCTGGTCGAAACAAAACGCGAGGGCATTTTCACGGTCGACCTCCAACTGCGTCCGCACGGCAAGGATGGTCCTCTCGCGTGCAGCCTGGAGCAGTTCTGTCGCTACTACGGTCCGGGCGGGCCGGCGCACTCTTACGAGCGGCTGGCCCTGGTGCGCATGCGCACGGTCGGCGGCGACCGGGATCTGGGGGCGCGGGTGATGCGAATCAGCGACGACTACATCTACGGAGCACGATTGATCAAGCCCCGGGAAGTCCTTGCGCTTCGCAAGAAGCAGTATCGGCAGAAGACGCGACGCGGGGCCGCGAACGCGAAGTTCAGCCCCGGGGCCCTGGTCGATCTGGAATACGATGTCCAGATGCTGCAGGTCATGCACGGTAAGGAGATGGAAGCCCTCCGGACGCCTCGCATTCACGAAGCCCTGGAGGCACTGGCCAGGGCCGGTGTGCTGAAAGAGGAAGAGGCCGGGAGGCTTACCGGAGCGTACGCATTTCTGCGGAAGCTGGTCAACGGTCTGCGGATGCTGCGGGGCTCGGCCCGGGACGTCTTCCTGCCGCCGATGGAGGGGGAGGAGTTTCTTCACCTGGCCAGACGGATGGGTTACCGGACACGTGAGGGCATTTCTCCCTCACAACAATTGCGGTGGGATTTCGAGTCACACACCGCCGCGGTGCGGACCTTTGTTGA
>CAZNDN010000001.1:61132-111002 GCA_964571815.1 uncultured Fibrobacterota bacterium
AACAATTGCGGTGGGATTTCGAGTCACACACCGCCGCGGTGCGGACCTTTGTTGAACACCATTTCGGCCGGGACGCGCTGCCGGGGCCCGAAGCGAGCAATGTTGCCGATGTCGTGTTGTCCGACGAGCTTCAGCCGGCTGAATACGAACGTATTCTCACGGAGGCCTCGTTTCGCAATTCCCGCCGGGCATACGTCAACCTTCGTAATATGGCCGGAGAGGGCAATCGGCGGGAGACATTCTCGAAGCTTGTTCCCCTGGCCTGCGACATAGCCCGCGGCAAGCCGGACCCCGATATGGCCCTGAACAACTGGGACCGCTTCGTCGGCGCCCTGGAGGATCCCGTGGCCCATTACCGGCGTCTGCTGTCTCAGCCGACTCAGTTGGATATTCTGCTGGGAATTCTTTCGGGAAGTCAGTTTCTGGCCGAAACGCTCATTCGGAATCCGGGTTTCCTCGACTGGGTGATCGTTCCGGAGAACCTGAACCGCGACCTTACGTTCGAGAGGGTGAAAGCGGAGCTGGGTGAGGAGTTCGAGGGCGGCGGTGACGAAGCACGGTTTCAGGGTGCGCTTCGCTGGATACGCCGGCGGGAAATCCTGCGCATTGCCACCCGCGACATCTGTCTCCACGCACCGATCGAAGCGGTGACGCAAGAACTGTCGGTACTTGCCGAATCGCTCGTCCGTCTCTCACTTCACAATATCCTTCACGTCATGGGGAACCGGGGCGACGCTCCGGACATAGCATCAAATCGTTTCGCCGTTCTTGCATTCGGTAAGCTGGGCGCGCGGGAGCTGAACTACAGCTCCGACATCGATCTGCTGGCCGTCTTCGACGACTCGGGGATGGACGAGGCAGCCGTGAGCCGTGGGAGAAAACACTTCACCGGGGTGATGGAGCGCTTGATAGCCGACCTGACGCGGCATACGGAGCAGGGGTATGCGTATCGGGTCGATGTGCGGCTGCGGCCGTTCGGAGGCGCCGGTGAGCTGGTGCACACTCTCAGCGGCCTGCAATCATACTACGAACGAACGGCCCGGTTGTGGGAGGTTCAGGCTTTGCTGAAGCTTCGGCCCGTCGCCGGAGACCATGAGTCGGGGCTCCGTGTCGTGGAAGCGCTTCGCGGAAAACTTCGCGAACCTCATGAGCGGTCGGTCGTGCTCGATTCCATTCGGGCAATGCGTGCCCGGAGCTTGAAGATGCTGCAACGGGGCATTCTTTCTTCCCTCGATGTCAAGCACCACGCGGGAGGTATCCGGGACATCGAGTTCCTTCTCCAGGCGCTTCAACTGATCCACGGAAACGAGACGCCGCACGTTCTGGTCGGCAATACCCTTTCGGCCCTGACCGCGCTGCGCAAGACGGGCTGCCTTCCCGAGGATATCGAGCGGCTGCTCCGCGAAGCCTACATCTTCCTGCGGCGGGTCGAGCATTCTCTCCAGATTCTGGAAGATCGTCAGACTCATTCCTTACCCGGAAGTGAGGCGGAAGTCGAGGCCCTGGCAAAGAGGGTGATGAACGTCTCCTCCAGCGCCGACATGTTCCTGACGTATCTCCACGAGCGAATGCGGGAGGTGCGGGAGTGCTTTGCCCGGATGATCGAAAGAGGACCGGACGTTGCCGCCCCGCGCTGAGCGCCGAGGCTACCGGTTGATGAGATATTTGGCGACAACCGCCTGAAGCGGAGTCTTCGAGGCTTTCTCCCGGGAGAGGTCCCGAAGGGCTTCGAGATCCGAACTCCAGGCCGTGTCTTCGGGAGCCACCAGACATCTGCTCCCCTCCGCGTAGTCGGTTCGGATCGTTCCATCAACGAAATAGAAGTGCCGCCGGCTTCTCTCGAAGGAGTAAATTCGCATTGCCGGGGGGATGTCCTCAGGCTTGAACCAGAGTTTGATTTCCCGTTCGGCTTCGGGCGTGGTTGCGGACGCATGTATCAGGTTGTCCATGCGAACGCCTATCCGGTTCCCCTGCTTGTCAAGCAACGGCACCTCCGTGCCCAGCGAACGAATGCACCCCGGCTTCTCTTCCCGTGCTACCTGAGGATTAGTGGGTCCCGCGATATTGCGAATCTTCGCAACGGCATCTATTCCATGAAACACGACCGCGACCACCCTTCGCTCTCCCGGCTCATGAGCGTAGTGGATTTCGCCGGTTATGTATTCCAGCAACGAGGGATAAAACGGCTTGCCCACGTGTTCCGCGTAGTGAGCTTCGGCGAGCATCTTACTCACCTGCACGATTTTCGTTGCCGCGTAGCGGAGCCCCGTGTGGTATTCGCTCAACAGCGAGAGCACATAGCCGGTCAATGAATTCTTGAGTGCATCGGGTTTGACGAGCACAAGGGTCTGCTGAAAGGGGGGTTGAGTCATGTTCCTCTTTTCGTTGTGCGGGATCACGGAGATCCGGTTGTCGGTTGCCCCGCGCCCGCGATTCACTTCGTGACGGCAAAGTGCTACTGCATGGGAAGCACTTTGATGTGAAGCTCCTTCAGTTGTTCTTCCCGGGCGGGCGCCGGCGCGTTCATCATCAGGTCCTGAGCCCGTTGGTTCATTGGAAACGCGATTACTTCACGGATACTTCGTGCCCCGGCAAGCAGCATGACAATCCGGTCGATCCCGGGCGCCAGCCCGCCGTGGGGAGGCGCCCCGCGCTTGAATGCTTCGATCATGGCGCCGAAACGTTCGTTGACGTCCTCGCGAGAGTAACCGGCGATCTCAAAGGCCGCGTACATGATATCCGGGCGGTGATTCCGAATGGCCCCGCTGGAAAGCTCGACGCCGTTGCAGACGATGTCGTACTGAAAGGCAAGGACGTTCAGGGGGTCCTTTTCCCGGAGCGCCTCCAGACCTCCCTGCGGCATCGAGAACGGGTTATGGGAGAATCCAATGCACTTCCGCTGCTCGTCCCACTCGAACATGGGGAAATCGGTTATCCAGCAGAAACGGAACTCACTGTCGTCGATCATCTCAAGGTCGGCGCCCAGCTTTGTTCTCACTTCTCCGACAATCCTCTCGGCCGATTGCCGTGCATCGCACACAAAAAAGACCGCATCGCCGATCTCAACATCCATCCGCTTCTCCAGCAACTTCATCTGTTCGCCGTTGAGGAACTTGGCAATAGGTCCCTTGACCTTCTCGTCGGTCCACACGAGATAGGCCAGTCCCCCGGCGCCGACCGACTGTGCGAAAGCGACCATTCTGTCGTAGAAAGCCCGGGGTTTGCCGGCGATGGATTTGACGCGAATGGCCCGCACGACGGCTCCTGTCTTAATCGCATCCCTGAATGCACGAAACTCCGAGTCTTCGAATACATCCGAAACATCGACCGCTTCAAGAGGGATACGAAGATCGGGCTTGTCGCTGCCGTACTTGAGCATGGCTTCGCGGTAAGGAATCCGCGGGAACGGCGTGGGGGTCACCTTCCGACTCGAGAACTCGGTGAACAGCCCGTGCATGACTTCTTCGACCACGCCGAAAATATCGTTTTGCGTCACGAACGACATTTCGAGATCAAGCTGATAGAACTCTCCCGGTGAGCGATCCGCCCTGGCATCTTCGTCGCGAAAACAGGGCGCGATCTGAAAGTAGCGGTCAAAACCCGCTATCATGAGGAGTTGCTTGAACTGCTGCGGCGCCTGCGGCAGGGCATAGAACGAACCCGGATGTACCCGGGAGGGGACCAGGTAGTCGCGTGCGCCCTCGGGGCTGGAGCTGGTGAGAATCGGCGTCTGGAACTCTTCGAAGCCCAGGGAGATCATTCTTCGCCGGAGACTGTTGATGATTCGGGATCGCAGGACTATGTTGCCGTGAAGGCCGGGCCGACGCAGGTCGAGATAGCGATAGCGCAGTCGTGATTCATCGGGCGCTTCTTCCTCGGGGAAGACGGTAAAGGGAAGCGAGCCGCATGTGCCGAGAACTTCAAACGATTCGGCCCGCACCTCCACCTCCCCCGTATCCATCTTCGGATTCACTGTCTCCGCACTTCGCGCGTTGACGTTCCCGACGAATCGGACGACCGTTTCCTTGGGGAGATGCCCGACATCGTACTGAAAACCGCTGTCGGGATAGATCACGACCTGCGTGATACCGTAGTGGTCGCGCAGATCGATGAACAGTACGCCGCCGTGATCCCTGCGATTGTTGATCCACCCGGCCAGCGCCACGTTTTCCCCTTCGTGGCTTCGGCGAAGCGCTCCGCAGGTGTGAGTCCGGTATCGGTGCATCGAAAGAAAGCCTTTCGTCGAAACGAGGTGATGCGGAAGCCATAGAAAATACAATCCGGCGGCTTCTGCAAAAACCCGTGCGTTTTCCGCGATTCGGCAATTTCCATTTCCGGCCACACGCAATCGGATTTGCCGGAGGGATCGGCCGAACGGGGAACAGCGGACCGGATTTCACAATGTATATTTGACCAGGGAAGGTTGTGGAGCGGATATTCCGCAACGGTTCGCTATTGCGGGGCTTTTCTTCCGGGCGGTAGAGGACCCCGGCAGTTTAAGCGCGTAAGACTTTTCGGGGTTCCGGATCGGATTTTGTCATTCATGAGCCCATTTCATCATGCGACAAGGAGGCGTGGAATGATCGTGCGCAAGGCGTTCACGGTGCTGCTGGCGGCAGCGGCCGCGGCGGTTTTTGCCGGCGATGCGGAGGTTGATCTCGACGACGGGCGGACGGCGGTGCTTTACGAAGACAGTACCTGGGCTTTCAAGAGTTCCTCCGACGACATCGAGCACGATATCGTCATGACCCTCGGGGACGGGCAGACGCTGGCGTTGCTGAAGGACGGCCGGTGGCTTATGGGGCGCAATCTCAAGGTCGACCAGTACAAACCCCTCATTACGCTGGTAGATCTTACCGTCACCAGCACGGCAAAGAGGCGGTCGGTGACGCAATCCAGAGCAGCCGCCAGGAAAAAGGCAACCTCAAAACTTATTTCGCGCCTGCGATCCCACATCAAGAACAGCAAGGTCACCTCGCAGCATATTACTCAGTGTGTTGACGGGTGGATGAAAGACGGAGAGTTGAGCACGGAACTCGGCGATGAGAACCAGATTAAGCTTACTATCGTCCTCGACCGCTACGATATGGAGGAATTGGAACGATGCCTTGAATCCAGGATTGAGCAACCGCCCGAAGAGCAGCCCGCGGAAGAGGAGAACAAGGAGAAGGCGGCTTCCCAATCGCAGTAGACGGTGTGAGCTTTCTTTGACAGGGCAAAGGGGGTTCCCGTGGGACGCATGATTGGATTGACGGCGATTGCGGTGGTGGTGACGGCGGTGTGCGCCGGGGACATCGGGGTTACGCTGGACGACGGCCGTCGGGTGATTCTTCATCCCGACAAGACATGGGAACTTGCCTCCGCCGCCGAATCACGGAGTACTCTCCCGAAGGACATCCAGCTCAACCGCCTGACGGCTACCGGGATGTCGAAGCGTGAAGAGATGATGGAGGCCTTTGCCGCCGCGCGCGAGGAAGTCATCAAGCGTCTGTCCGAAAATCTTCTCAGCCGGCTTGAGGGGAGCGACGTAGACCCCGGGCGGGTCAACGAATGCGTCGGCGCGGAGATGGAGTACGTGGAACCCTCGAAGCAGTTCTCCGAGGACGGCACCGTGAAGGTAGAGGTGGTGCTGGAAAAAGACAATATCGAGTCAATACTTGAGTGTCTCCGCTGAAAGCCGCCGGGAAGTCGCGCCGTGGTTCAGCGGCGCTCCGATTGATGTCGGCGGGCGGTTGCTTTTTCGCGCATTGCCCGGCGGAGGCGTGAGACGCGGGGCGCGACGGCGAAGTAGATCGACCGGGGGAATGCGCGGCTGAGGTAGACCAGAAGCTTGTTGCGCCAACCCGGTACGCATACGACCGCTCCTCGTTTCAGTCCTTGAAGAGAGCACGACACTACCCTCTCGGGCGACATCCACAGCGCCCGGGGCAACGACTCCAGCGGAATCCCTCTCCTGGTGTGAAACTCCGTGCGTGTCCATCCGGGGCACAGCGCCTGAACCCGTACCCCCGTGTCGATCAGTTCCAGATGCAGTGCCTCCGAAAACATGACGAGAGCCGCCTTGGCCGTGTTGTAGGCCGCACAATTGGAGCCCGGCGTGAACCCGGCCACTGAGGCGACATTGATTACCGCACCGGCGTTGCGCCGCAACATTCCGGGAAGTGCCGCGCGCGCCAGGCGCATCGGGACGATTGTCTGCACGCGCAGGATTGCCTCGTGGCTGTCGGCGTCAAGCTCCGCAAAGGGAGCGGTGAACGTGAAGCCCGCGTTGTTGACCAGTATTCGGAGATTGTCAAGGCCGGCCACCGTGCGTTCCAGCTCCGCGACGCTTTGGCAGTCGGCCAGTTCGGCGAGGCGGACCTCGACGCCGCGGCCGTACTCGGAACTCAGTCTGTCGGCCAGGTTCCGGAGTTTCTCCTCGCGTCTTCCATGCACAATCAAGTCGTAGCCTTCCCGCGCGAGTCTCCGGGCAAAGGCCGCCCCGATACCGCTGGTGGCTCCGGTGATCAACGCAAGGGGTCGTCGAGAAGCGGGCATACGAGGGAGTGAATCAGGTTTCGGAAACGCCGGCAAACTGAATATCGTAGAAGTACTTGTACTTACTCTCACGCCGCAGGAGCTGTTCGTGCGTTCCCTGCTCGATAATGCGTCCCCGCTCCAGCACGACAATGTGATCGGCGTGACGGATCGTCGAGAGGCGGTGAGCCACGACAAGCGCGGTCCTGTTCTTCATCAGCGTGTTGATCGCCTTCTGTACAAGCTTCTCCGATTCCGTGTCCAGAGCCGACGTCGCCTCGTCGAGAATAAGAATGGGAGGATTGCGCAGCAGGGCTCGTGCGATGGAGAGCCGCTGGCACTGCCCACCCGAGAGCGACACACCCTTCTCGCCGATTACCGTGTTCATCTTCTGTGGCAGCTTCTCGATGAACTCCAGAGCATTTGCCGCCGCCGCCGCTTCGTGTACCTTCTCCTCCGACGGCGCTTCCATGCCGTAGCCGATATTGTTGAAGACCGTGTCGTTGAAAAGAACGGTCTCCTGGGCAACGATCCCGAAGAGATTCCGGAGGGACACCAGGTCATAGTCGTTGACGTTGCGGTTGTCGATATAGATGCCTCCGTCGGAGACTCGGTAAAACCTCGGAAGAAGATCCAGAATAGTGCTCTTGCCGCTTCCGCTCGAGCCCACGAAAGCTACAATCTCTCCTTTCTTTACGGTGAACGAAATGTCGTGCAGTACCCGCTCTCTTCGACGGTCGTAGGTGAAGTTGACATGGCGGTATTCTATCCGGTTCTCAAAACGGGGCGCCGGTTTCCTGCCCGACGGCACAAGCGGTTCGGCAGGGGTATCGAGAATGGCAAAGACGCGGTCGGCGGCCGCAAGTCCCTTCTGCACGGCATTGTTGACGCCTCCGAGTGCCTTGATCGGCTGATACGAAAAAATGAGAAGTGTCAGGTAGCGGAGGAAGTCTTCGGCGGTCATCCCTTTCTGTGCCAGCACCACGCTTCCGCCGTACCAGAGAAGAGAGACGGCGACCATGAGCCCCAGCGTTTCCGTCAGGGGACTGGTGAGCGCGCCGGTCTTTCGCGAGCGAAAGGAACTGGCGGTGAAGCGCTGGTTTTCCTTCTCGAATTTGGCGCTCTCTACCCGGTTCATGTTGAACATCTTGACGGCGCGTATGCCGTTGACCGTTTCGTGCAGCACCGAAACCAACCCTTCCATGTTCTCCAGCGCTCTCCTGGACCGTCGGCGCACCGACGCCCCGATTCTGGCTACAAGAAAGATGAGAAAGGGATAGATGATGAAGCACATCAAGGTCATCTTCCAGTTGATGACAAAAAGCAGCAGGACGAACGTGCACAGTCGTATCGGCTCCGAGAACAGTTTGTTGAACGTGTTCGTCATGGCCTGATTGACCTTGTTGACGTCGTTGAGGATAATCGACATGATCCGCCCGGAGCGGTTTCGGTCGTAGTAACCGACCGGCAGCATCAGCACATGGGCGTAGACGCGATTGCGAAGGTCGCGAACGACACGCAGGTTTACCAGGGCCGTAAGCACTGTCTTGATATAGAAGAATATATTCTTGAGGAAGAATGAAGCCAGGAAGATGAAACAGACCTTGATCAGTTCCCGCTGGGGGTTGTCGGCCCGGATCAGCAGATGTACCCAGTATTTCAGGGTTTCGTTGAGCGTTCCCCACGAAAGCTCCGGTCTCACCGGAGGAGGCCGATTCGGGTTGAACAGGGTGTCGGCCAGCGTGCCGATGATCCACAATGAGGTGCCTTCAAATGCCGTTACGAGCAGTGAGAGACCGAGCGAGAGACCCAGCAACGGCAGGTAGGGCCGCAGGAAGGACAACATCCTTCGGTACTGTTTTATCCGTCTCCGCATACATCTCTCCACCCTCCGGCTTCACGTCCGCTGCCCGAAGCCGGGTGCCGGAACTATCCCTGGAGTCCGGCGGTACGGGAACACATCGACTGCCGATTCTCCGGACCACAAAAATGAATCTCCGAGAGCGGCCGGGGCAAGCGGCACCGGCCCGGGAGCCGATGCAAGGGCCGGCCGAAGTGTCCCGGCGGAGGTCGAAACGGAGGGCGAAGATTTAATTTTCACCCTTCCGACGCTGAAACCCGGAGGTTGGAATACCATGAACGTCGCCTATTTTGTCACCTCTCACGGATACGGCCATGGAGTCCGCTCCTGCGCCATAAGCCGTTGTTTCCCCGACGACACGGGCCTGTTCGTGCGCAGTGCGCTGCCGGAGGCGTTCTTCCGACAGGAGATCGCGCGCCCGTTGACCTGCGTTCATACCGCATTCGATTGCGGCTGTATGCAACACGACAGCATCACGGTCGATGTGCCGGCAACGGTATCCCGGTATCGGGAGATTGCCGAGTCCAATTGCCGTGTGCTGGAGCGTGAGGTTCGGTGGGCAAAGGAACACCGGATTGACATCATTGTCAGCGACATCACTCCGTTTGCCTTCGACATCGCCTGCCGTGCGGGGATCCCCTCGGTGGCGGCCACCAATTTCACGTGGTACGACATCTATACACCTTACGTTGATCGGGTTCCCGGATTCGCATCCGTGGTGGAAGGTATACGCGAACAGTACAGAAAAGCCTCGGTTCTGTTGGCTCTGAGACCGGCCGGCGATATGCCGTACTTCAGGCGGCGTATCGATATGCCGCCGGTGGGCAGAGCAGGGCACGAGCGGAGGGCTCATTTCCGGAGGCAACTCGGTCTTGCTCCTCATTCTCCTCTGGCGCTGGTGTATCTGGGCGGCGGCGGCATGGACGGCATGTCGTTCGAGGGTTTGGGGCAGTTTGACGGATGGTCGTTTGTCGGCACCTATCCGCTGCCCGGTGCTCCCGGGAATTATCACCGCCTCGACCCGGCGACGGTCCACTATGCCGATCTGGTGAGGTCGGTCGACCTGGTTGCCGGCAAGCTTGGGTACGCCACAGTCGCGGAGTGCATGATCAACGGGACGCCGCTGTTGTATCTTCCCCGATGCGAATTCGCCGAATACCCGGTGCTGGAGCGCGCGGTGAAGGCGTGGGGGTACGGGTATTGTCTCTCCGTTGAGGAGTACAGGATGTTGCGATGGGGTGATGTGCTGGAAGAGGTTTTGCAAACGCCTTCTCCTCCCGCGGGGCAAGCGGGGGGTGCCGACGCCTGTGCCCGTGCAATCATCGAAATCGCGCGCGACTCAGGCTGACGGCGACGGGGCGCCGGCGCGGCGTCAAGAATTGATGCTTGCATCGCGAAAGCCGACCATGTTAGAATTGGTTATGTGCGGTGTGCCGTTGCCGCGTGCCGCGTAACCGATTGAGAAAGAAGTCGATTGGAATGTGAGATGACCAATCCGCTTGCACAATTCGTGAGTGTGGAGGACCGGGCCGACGGCGTCTATATCAAGGTGCCCCGGGAGAAGAAGGGCGAAATCCGGATTGGTGAATGGAAGCGCGCGCTCGATGCGGCGGGGGTGTTGAACTACGATCTGGGGCGAATCGATCAGGTAATCCGTCGCGCATCGGGTGCTGCCGAAAAGATCGGGCCGCCCTTTGAGATGTACGATCGGCGAATCGAGGATTTTATTCAAGTCCAGGTTACCGACAAGCAGGCGCTGATGCGTATCGATTCAAATTGTGTCGAATACAACGTGAAACCTACTCCCGCCGGGTTGGTGCATTTTCTCCAGAAATCGGGCGTCAAGCACGGCATGCTCGTGGATACGGTGCAGAGAGCGGCGGCGGAGCTGAAGATGGATGCCGATATCGTGGTGGCGCGTGCTGTCCCGCCTCAGAATGGAGATCATGGAAGAATAGAATACGAGATCGACATCAATCCCAACCGCGCGCCGCAGATGCGGAGTGACGGGAGTGCCGACTATCGGGATATCCACGCGTTCGTACACGTGGCAAAGGGTCAGACCATTGCGCGCAAAGTGCCTCCCACGCCCGGCAAACCGGGAATGACGGTCACCGGCAAGGAGATCCCTCCCACAGCCGGCAAGGAAGCCGTTCTTCCCGGCGGAGAGAATACCTGTGTCTCCGATGACGGATCCTCTCTGATGGCCGGCTGCTCCGGGGTGCTGCGCAAAGAGGGCGACCTGGTTCACATTCACCAAGAGCTTACCGTGCCCGGTGATGTTGATTTCAGCGCGGGGAATGTGAAGCACTCCGGAAATGTCATTGTCAACGGGGACGTCAAGCCCGGCTTCTCGGTTGATGCCGAAGGCGATATCACGATCAAGGGTATCGTTGAATCGGCAAACGTGTGTTCGCGAAGCGGGAGTGTCAGGATCGTCCAGGGAGTTCTGGGCAAGGGAGAGAGCGAGATCCGCGCCGGTAAGGGGATCACGGTGGGGTTTGTGCAGGATGCCGCGGTCGAGGCCGGAGGAACGCTTGTCGTGGAGAAGCACTGTCTTCATTGCCGTGTTCGGTGTGACATGCTCGAGGCCGGGGATCGTCAGAGTAGTGTGGTCGGCGGGGAAGTACGAGCCTCCGAGCACATCAAGGCCTACCGAATCGGCAACGAGAAAAGCATCGAAACACGGGTTTCGATTATCGACAAGGAAAAGGAACTCAACAAAGAGAAGCTCAAGGAGCTTGAAGAGTTGAGGAAGAAGATAGACGAGAAGCTGGAACCGGTCAAGAAGCAGGTGAAGAGTAAGTCGGCTCTTCTCAGGAAAGCCGGGGGCAATGTGACGGGCAGGGCGCGGGAGGAAACGAAGAAATGGATAGACGCTTACAATTCTCTCAACGCCAAGGCGCAGTACGTGGACAAGAAGATCGCGGAACTGGGGAGTGCGATAAAGCAGCCCGGGAATTACAAGGGATATATCAAGGTCGAGGGCGATATCTTTCCGGGCGCGGTGATCGATCTTTACGGGTCCCGCAAAGCGATATCGCAGAAGATGAGCAACAAGGTGTTTCGTTTGAGTTCGGAGGGGGTTGAAGCCGGGTGAGCGAGGGACGGCGCCGGCAATGCGGGGGGTTCGGCCGCGGGAGAACGCGATGAAAGAGGCTTCAACGATAGGCATTCGACGGAAGCGGGGGTATACGTGGATTTCGCTTCCCGACACGATCACCATGGACAATTGCCCCATGGTGGAAAGGAAGATTGATGCGGAAATCCGCGACGGCTCAGGTCGCATCGTGCTGGACATGACGCGTATCGCCCATCTCTACAGCACCGGCATCGGACTTCTGGTTCGTGTCAAGCAGAAGGTGGATGCCGGCGGGGGAACGGTAGCGTTGGTGAATGTGAGCGCGCCGGTGCGCAGGCTGCTGGATTCGGTCAACCTGTTGAAGGTGTTCCCGGTGTTTGCGACCGACGTGGAATTCGAGATTACGGCCGACGAGGGGTGGGAGGTGGAGGAGAAGGAGAGGCTCTTGCCGTTCGTGTGCGTGACACAGGTTGAAAATGCTGTGGTACGTGTTACCCTCTCGGGCCGGATGACGGCTATGGAAGATCTTTCTTCCTTCAATGAATCTCTCGTGCGGCGGAATATCGACGCCTATGTTTTCGACCTGACCGGTCTGGAGAAGATCGACACGCAAGGAGCGACCGTGATGTCCAGGGTGGTAAGCCGGATCAAGGAATCGGGCGGTGTTTGTTCCTCCTACGGCGCGGGAGCGACGGTGCGGGATCTGCTGTCCTTGCTTTCCTATGATGAGCTTCTTCAGTGCCGTGATTCAGAGAAAGCGGCGCTTGCCGCGGTTGGCGCCCTCTGAGCATTCCCCGCCTCGAACAGCCGGTATATATGCAGCCTTGAATGAAGGGGGAACCGTTCATGGTCGCGGTGATACGCGCGGGCCCGCGGCGATCTCCGGGCAGGCGGGTTGCCCCTGCCGACCGGAGGGGTCGCGCAGGCCCCACCGCTTCGTCCCGGCGTACGGCAGTCGTATTGCTGCTGCTTGGCGCGGGTAGTGTTGCGGCTTCCGAGGGGAATGATTCTTCCTTCCAGGCGTGGAACATGATCGATCACGGCCTTCATGTTCGTGAGTTTGTATCGCCTCCCGGAGGCTCCGTCGGTAAAACGAAAACGACCGTGGTACGCGTGGACACGGTCCGGTACGGTTTCAAACTTCTCTGCTGCTCGGAGCGGGGATGCCGCCCGATGAGCGCCGGGGAGTGGTGCCGGAGGTTCGGACTCGCGGCGGCAGTCAACGCGGGAATGTTTCAGGTTGACTCGGTGCGCGGGGTTGGGTACATGAAATGCGGCGAGCACGTGAACAACCGATATGTTAGAGAGGATTACAATGCCGCGTTCGCGTTTGACCCCCGCGTGCCGACGCTTCCTTCGGTCAAGCTGATCGACACGGAGTGCGACGATTTCCTGGAACTCCGATTGCTGTACGGCTCCGTATTTCAGAGCATCCGGATGATCAGTTGCCGGGGAACCAATGTGTGGAGCAAACAGGAAGCGCGATGGAGTATGTGCGTAGTCGGCGTCGACTCCACAGGCACTGTACTTCTTATCTTCTCGCGGGCGCCGCATACCGCTCACGATTTCATCGAGATCCTTCTCGACCTTCCCTTGGGCATAACGCGCGCCATGTACCTGGAGGGAGGAGCGCCGGCCTCGTTGTATCTCTCGACCAAAGGGGTAACACTTGAACGCAACGGTATCGACCGGGCACGCCCCGGAACTCAGGCGGACACGACTTCTCCCGCGGCCCTGCCCAATGTTCTCGGCGTGGTTCACCGTGACACCGCCGGCCGAGGACCGTGACACACCCTCTCTGCTTCGGGTCTGTGCGAGCTTTCCCGGGGGGGGCGTGCCGGGTGTTCCCCGTCTCGTTACAATTCCGTACCGAGGCTTTACCCGGGAGGCGGCTCTGCCGGTCGCGGGTGTGGTACAGCGACCGGACCGGCCGCGGTTTCTTTTCGCGGAGCCCGGCGTTGATGTATTTTTGATGTATTGATTTAGCATGCTTTGTCCTGAATTGTTCAGAATCCGCGATGCATTCGCGGCTTTTTTGTTGAGGAATTCCGTCGTATGTCCGTATCACTTGCCCACATGCGCAACATTGGAATCAGCGCCCATATCGACTCCGGTAAGACCACCCTGACGGAGCGAATCCTCTTCTACTGCAGAAGAATTCATGCCATGCACGAGGTTCGGGGGTCCGACGGTGTCGGGGCGACGATGGACTCCATGGAGCTGGAGCGGGAACGGGGCATAACCATCTCCTCGGCGGCTACCAACGTGTCCTGGGCGGGTCATTCGATCAATATCATCGATACCCCGGGTCATGTTGACTTCACTATCGAGGTGGAGCGTGCGTTGCGTGTGCTGGACGGTGCGGTGCTGGTATTGTGTGCGGTCGGCGGGGTCCAGTCACAGACCGGCACGGTCGACCGGCAACTGAAGCGATACCGGGTTCCCCGGATCGCATTTGTGAACAAAATGGACCGTATCGGCGCTGATCCCTTTTCCGTCGCGCGGCAGATTCGCGAGCGACTCGGGCTTCCTACGGCCCTTCTCCAGATACCGATCGGGCTGGAGAGTTCTTTCCGCGGAATCGTGGACCTCATCGAGATGAAGGCCTTTTACTTCGAGGGAGCGCACGGCAGCGAGGTCCGGATGGATGAGATACCGGAGGAGCTTGCCGGGGAAGCCGGGCAGCATCGCGAGGCGCTGATGGACGAGATATCGCATTTTTCCGATGAGTTGGCCGAGGCATATCTTGAGGGGCGGGAGACGAAGGAGCAGATCTACGCGGCGATTCGGGAAGGGACTCTTTCGCTCTCTCTGGTGCCCGTGTGCATCGGCTCCGCCTCTACGAACCGGGGAGTGCAACCGCTGCTGGATGCGGTAGTGCGGTATCTTCCGGGGCCGCACCAGGTGCGGAATACGGCGCGTGATCTTGACCGGGAGGAGCGGGAGGTTGAGCTGAAAGCGGATTCCGCGTCCGAAACGGTGGCCCTCGCGTTCAAACTCGAAGACAGCCGCTATGGCCAGCTTACCTATGTTCGCCTGTATCAGGGATCCATACGGAAGGGAGACAAGCTCCGGAACAGCCGTACAAGTAAGACGCTGAGAGTGGGGCGGGTGCTGAAGATCCATGCCGACAGCAAGGAAGAGGTGGAACGGGCCGAGGCGGGCGAAATCGTGGCGCTTTTCGGTACGGATTGCGCTTCAGGCGATACCCTTACGGATCTTTCGCTGAACTACACCTTGTCCAGGATTCACGTCCCCCCCTCGGTTGTGTCTCTGGCTCTGTCTCCGGCCGACGGGAAGTCGGCCGACGGCATGTCAAAGGCGCTGAATCGTTTCAGCAAGGAGGACCCGACGTTTTCGACGTATGTCGATTCCGAGAGCGGTGAAACGATTGTTCAGGGTATGGGAGAGCTTCATCTTTCGGTCTACCTGGAGAGGATGCGTCGTGAATACGGTGTGTCCGTAAGCGCGGGAATGCCGGAGGTGGCTTACCGGGAGTGTGTTTCGAAGCGGGTAGACTTCGACTACACCCACAAGAAGCAGACCGGTGGCGCGGGGCAGTTCGGGAGAGTGGCGGGATTTATCGAGCCCCTCGAAACGGGGGAGTACGAGTTTGTGGACGAAGTGAAGGGTGGAGCTATCCCGACGGAGTTCATCCCCGCCTGCGACAAGGCTTTTCAATCATGTCTGGAAAAGGGAAGCCTGATAGGCTGTCCGATTGTGGGAGTACGGGTGACGGTTAACGATGGAGCGGCGCATTCCGTCGATTCCTCCGAGCTTGCGTTTCATCAGGCCGCTGTCGGCGCCTTCAAGAAAGCCTACGGGCAGGCCGATCCGCATATCCTGGAGCCGATTATGAAAGTCTGGGTGGAGGGCCCGCCCGAGTTTCAGGGTACGGTCATAGCCACGATTACCCAACGACGCGGGGTTATTATCGGCACCTCCGAGGACGCTTACGCGTGCCGGGTTGAGTCGGAAGTGCCCCTTCGTGAAATGTTCGGCTACTCCACGGCGCTTCGATCGCTCACGCAGGGCAAGAGCGAGTTTACCATGGAGTTCATGAAGTATGCGCGGGTCCCCGCCCAGGTGGCGCCCTTGATTGTCGAAGAGCAAAGGAAGAAGAAGATGAAGTAGCGCGTTCAATGCGGAGCGAGTACGGGGCGTCTCAGGAGGCGCCGGCCGGGAAAGGTACAGCACACCATGGTGAAGGAAGAGCTGATTCGGCGAAGTCCGCTGCGGATACTGGAGCGCTCGATCCACGGTGGAGTAGGAGCGGGCACTATCGGGGTTGTGGCCGCTCCCAGGGGAACCGGCAAGACTGCCTGTCTGGTGCATATCGGCACCGATCACCTCCTGGAAAACCGGCATGTCATCCATGTTTCTTTTGCCGACAGGGTCGACCATATTGTATCCTGGTACGAGGGTATTTTCGGGGAAGTGGCGGCCCGCTTCAGGCTGGACGACCCGATGGCGGTGCACGATGAAGCGGTACGGAACCGGGTGATCATGAATTTCTCCGGGGAAGCGGCACGAATCGGGCACGTTGAAGAGCGAATCGAGGAAGTTTGCTCCAGCGGTGGGTTTGAGGCCGACACCATGCTCGTTGACGGGTATGACCCGCGGGGAGCTTCGGACGAAGAGATCGCGCGTTTGAAGGAGTTTGCCGCGAAAATGGGGCTGGAGGTATGGTTCAGCGTTGATATCAACCGCCGGGGTTCGGACACGGATCCGCGTGCGGTGCCTCCCGAGCTTGAAACACTTGTAGACCATGTTGCGGTGCTCATCGTAATGGATCCCTCGCCGGAGGGCGTTCGACTGCATCTGATCAAGGATCGCGACAGCCCGGTTGCGCCCGACATGCACCTTCTCCTTGACCCGATGAACCTTCTCATCGTGAAGGAAGGGTAGCGGCGGAACTATGACCGGCCGCGCGGCAAGATTTCTGCTTCCCGCGGGAAGCGTGGTCGTGCTTCTGGTTCTTTTCGAGGCCGGTGCGAAGGACGACAGCCCACGCCTGCGCAAACGTCAGTCCTACCGTATCGATCTGCCCAGCCTCAGAATTTACCGCTACGACGATACCGGCGAGATGAAGGAAGTAAGAATTGCCTCGGACAACTCCGGAAGCTACAGCGCGATCGCCGGCCTCAACGACCGACGGGTGAAAGTGACCCGGCACGGCAGGGAGACGACCGTGTATCGTGAACCCTGGGAACGGGCATTCATTATCAGCGAATTTGAGGCAAAGGAGCTGAAGGGCGTCTGCGGGAGCCTGATGCGTGCGCTCGAGGATTTCGAGAAGAACCTGCAGCGGAAGCAATGGGGGAAATGTCTGTATCTGGACGGTTACTTCCCGCGATTTCTTCAGAGCTTTTTTTATCTCTATTGTGCCGCCAGGGCATCATCGGAAGCCATGCCCCCCGAGGCGTTCGTACCCGATTCACTCTTTGACCCGAGCCTTCGCTCTCCCAAGTCCGATGTGCGCGTGGGCGAGTGGATACGCGACCCGGAACACGTCATCAAGCTGCGTATCATCACCCGGGAACTTGTCTATCAGTTGAAAGAATGGGAGAAGAAGGAGCTTAAGAAACGCCGCAAGAATCCTGAAGTCAATTACGGTGAGAAGCTGGAGCGGGCATTTGCTCTTTTTGTGCGCCACTACTTCAACCTCGGTTCCTCAGACGGGGCGCATGAATAGTCTTGAACGGACGTATGGCGTCGCGAGCCACGCGCTCACAGGCGCTCCGCGGTCCCCATGGAGCGTTTGAACCCGCGAACCACCGACATCGATGCGGCGACGAGCGGGCGTTGGTTTGTTCCCGCAAATCCACCGATTTTTTATTATATTGGAGCAATGAGAGAACGTGGCCGACCGGGCGACCATATATTTATGCGGGAATGCAATTGAAATCACGTATCATTCTGATAGCGGTCCAGTTTCTCCTCCTGCCGGCCGTTGATTCGGCGGCTCTTCAACAGCGATCCTCCTACGATATTCCGTTGGTGAACCTCAGTGTCACCCGCGATGAAAACGGCGTTGTCCGTGAGGTGAAGATCAGAGCGGAGCGATCGGGCAATGAACTGGTGATCACGCCGAAGGACGACTATGCCGTTGAGAAGAATCGTCACGGCAGAAAGCGGTTCATCCACCCCGAGGGATGGGAAAAGGCGTACCTTCTTACGGTATTTGAGGCATCGGCCATCGATGAAGTTGTCCAGAGCTTGATCAGGACGCTTCGGATTTTCGAAAGTGATCTCCGACGCGAGCGGTGGGATCGCCTTCTTTATCTCGACTCCTATTTCCCGAGATTTCTCAAGGGATTCAACAGCCTCGTCCGTGCCGCCAGAAATTCCAGCGAAGCGCTGCCCGCCGCGACGCGCATACCGGACAGCCTGTACGATGTCTCCTTGCATTCGCCCCGCAGCGATGCCCGGATCGGGTACTGGCAGGCGCACGAAGAGCACCGTGTCAAACTGCGCATTATCACACGGGAGCTGGCCCACCAGGCGAAACTGTGGCGAAAACGGGAGCTTGACAATGCACGACGGGATCCCGAGATGAAATACAGCGAAAAGTTCGAGGCGGCCCTCGGACTTTTCATCCGCATGTATTTCAATATGTTCCCCCTGCCGTTAGATTCGATACCGTCGCGCGGAGGTCACCTTTAGCTGCTCCGGGAGCCGTTTCGCTTCGGTGAAAAGCCGGCCATTGACACGCGGGTGTGGTAGAATTGATTTTCTTGACGTCTACGTGCGGCATATACCGTGTCGATAGCCGGGCCCGGAACCGGCAGGGTTTGCGAGGGACCGGGTGGAGGACAAGCGGCGGATGGCAGTCAGGATCAAGACCCGCAAAATCGATGATATTCCCGTCCTTGCGGTAACGGGCAACGTGGAGAGCGAGGACGCTCTCAAGATCTCAAGATCTCCAGAAAACTGGAGGCCCTTTCCCGCAAGCCGGCGAGCCATGTTGCCGTTGACCTGAGTGCGATACGGTCAATCGACAGCCACTGGTTCGGCGTTTTTGTCTATATGTGGAAGCTCTACCGGGAAAAAGGCAAGTCCCTGTTGTTTGTGATACCGCCCGGTTTCGTACGCCGGTTGTTCCACGACGCCAATCTCGACAAGGCTTTCACAATCGTTTCATCGGTGGAGGAACTTGGAAGGGCAGCCCGCTCCGGTGATACGGCTACTGTGCAAGGCTGATCGTTTCCGTCTCGACGAAATCTTTCCCCCGTACCCGCACGATAAGGATCCCTTCGCCGAGCGGCATGCTCTTGAGGCTGAAGGTGTGGACGCCGGAGGCAAAAAAGCGCTCGCGCGAAAGTTGGCCGATCTTCTGTCCGTTGAGCACGTATGCCGATACGGAAAGGTGCTGCTCCTTTTTCAGCCGGAGCGTGAGCAGGTGATCGCGGTGCGAGTAACTGAGCACTTTCGCGGCGCCGGGAGCTTCGCTCGCCGCCGGTTCGTGTGAAGGAATCACTCCGGTGAGATTTTCGGTACCAACCGTCAGTGTCACCCGCGTCTCCGGATAGCCGCGAAGGCTGGCGGTGGCAAGCACATCCGAAGGAGAATCGGGCAGAACAATTGGAGGAAACGCCTGAATCAGGTCCTCGTGCGGCTCAAGATTCAGGCGGGAGGGCTGGAGCGGGCAGGCCCGGGCGAGTGCATGATGGTAGATGGTATCTCCCGCGTCGGTGAACACGATCAACTCGTACATGCACCCGAGGGAGAAGTTGTATACGGCCGGTGCGTCGGTCGTGTTGCTCGCCGTGTAACGCAAATGAAGCGTCTCGCCGGGGCCGTATGTCCTCTTGTTGGAGGTCAGGGAGAACACCACGCCCCCGGCGATCTCCGAGGTAACGGCGGGACCGGCCGGCTCCCCGGTTTGATCGTCGCGCTCTCCTCCGCGCAAGGCCTTTTGCAGCTCCCGCTGGTCGGTATCCTCGGCCAGGGGCAGTATCGAGTGCGATCCGTTTTCCGCGGCCGAGCGGATGGTGAAGGCTGCAAGGAGCGCGCACGAAAACACGAGCAGTTGCTCCGTACCGCGCGGTCGGCGAACCCGGTCGCGTACTGTTTGCGAGGTATTCCGCACCTTCACCCTTTCGCCTGTTCGTCGATTCCAGGGGCTCCCGGGGCGGCTCGTGGGTCCTCACAAGTGCCCATTTGCCCCTCCATACTATAATTTACAACGTTTTTACGAAAAATGCACCAGTTTTTTGCTCCCGGGGAAATGGGGGTGCGGCGCGAAGCGGGCAGGGTTGGGTCTACAGTCCGGATTGGTTCGGTGATCACAAAAGGAAAGGGAGCGACAACGTCGCTCCCTTGTGCCGACTATCCGGGTGAGAATGCCGGTTATCCAAGCAACTGCAGCACCGACTGCGGTACCAGATTCGCCTGCGCAAGCATCGCCGTACCGGACTGTGTCAGGATCTGACTCCGCGTGAACTGCGAGGTTTCCGATGCGAAGTCGACGTCCCTGATCAGAGATTCGGCCGCCTGCTGGTTGGTGTTGGAGACCGTCAGGTTGTTGATTGCGTGCTCCAGGCGGTTCACATACGCACCCATGTTGGACCGCATGTTGTTGACGCTGGAGATTGCCTGGTCAAGAGTCGAGACCGCATTGACCGACGAGGTCTGCTGGGTCAGTGTGAGCGTATCGACACTGAGACCGGCCGACGTGAGGGTATCGATTGAAATGGTGATACTGTCGGTGCCGACCGTGTTGTTGGCGTCGATCCACAACACCGAACCGTCGTTGGCACCTGCGGCATACCCGAAACGATTGGCGTCGCTGGAGAGCAGATCCATATCGTTGTAGTTGGTCACGCGAGCGATACGGTCGATTTCCTGGTCGAGATGCTGGAACTCGGCGTCCGTGTATGCGCGTTCGGTACTGGTCAGGGAATCGTTGGCCGACTGGATCGCCAGCTCACGCATTCTCTGGAGAAGGGCCGACACTTCGTTGGCCGCTCCTTCTGCGATGGTGATCGCCGCGATTCCATCCTGTGCGTTTCGGATTGCCTGGCCCGTACCCCGTACCTGCGTGCGCAGGTTTTCGGAAACGCCGAGACCGGCGGCATCGTCGCTTGCCCTGTTGATTCTGAGGCCGCTGGAGAGTCTTTCGAGCGACGTGTTCATTTCGCGGTTGACTCTGAACAGCGCGCCCTGGGTGATCATTGAGGGGATGTTATGATTGATACGCATGAGAAAACCTCCGTGTTTGTGATGTTCTTGCGGCGTCCTTGCCACCCGCATGACCGTCCGCATCGATCATTCGGGAAAAAAACTCAGTTTCGCTTCATACGCCTCCTTTCGGGATGATTGCCTCGGGTCTTCACTGTAACATATCGGATTTTTTTGCCGGCACCTTTAGCGCTTTGGCCGGGTCGGCCCGGCAGTGCCCAGTTGGCCGCAGGCGCCGGCAATGTCCGAACCACGGCTTCTCCGATGGGTCACGGTCATGCCCATATCCCGCAACCGGCGTCCGAAGCTCTCCATTGCCCGGTCGGAAGGGCGATTTCCCGTCGCACTGCTTGTCGGATTGAGAGGGATAAGATTGATTTTGCATAGTGAGGGATCAAGCAGTGAGCGCAGTGCGCGGGCGGCCCGGGGTGTATCGTTCTCTCCCGCGACAACGACATATTCATAGGTAACCGTCAGGCCGGTTTTCCGGGCATATTCCCCGGCCGCCGCCGTGACCGACTGGATGGGGTATCTGCGGTTTACCGGCATGATCTCGTTGCGCAGGCTGTCGCAGTACGTGTTGAGTGAGATCGCGAGGCCGACATGAGGTCCTTGCTCGGCAAGACGGTTGATGGAAGGCACCACCCCGGCGGTGGAAACCGTGATGCGCCGGCGCGCGAGGTTGAATGCATCGCCGTGTGTCAGCAGTTCCACGGTCTCCGTGAAGCGTTCGAAATTGAAGAGTGCTTCTCCCATGCCCATGAATACCACGTTGGTGACCATCTTATCGGAGCGTCTCTCCAGATAGTCGTTGAGGGCCACCATCTGACCGGTTATCTCGGCCAGATCGAGGTTGCGAATGAATCCCATGCGGCCGGTTTCGCAGAACACGCAGCCCAGGGCGCATCCCAACTGGGATGAAAGGCAGGCCGTGCGTCGCCTGCCGTCGTAGAGAAGCACGCTTTCGATGCAGCCGCCGGGCGCCGGGAAACCGAACTTGACCGCATCCCCCGCCTCCGACTGGATGACGCGGGACACCGGGAGCTTTGCAAGGGTGAAGGATGACGCGAGACGGCCGCGGAGTCTTTTCGGAATGTTCCTCATCGTATCAAACGCGGCGGCACGCTTGCAATAGGTCCACTTGAGCAACTGGCCGGTGCGGTACGACGGTTCTTCGATGTCCTTGACCGCGTCACGCAGAGCGGCCAGGCTCAGGTCCCTGAAGTTCCGCTGCTTTGCTGTCGGCTCCGGACTTCCGCCGCTCATACCTTCCACTCCCGCCTGCACGTATCGATCAACCTGCGCATCCTGATGTCGTACGTATGATTTCGCAGGACAGTATCTCTGCCGTTGCGGGCAATTCGGGTTCGCTCCTGCTCATGCGTAAGATAGTATTCGATGAGATCGAGACACTCTTCCGTGGAGGAGTACTCCACAAGCTCGCGCCCGGGATCCCGGGTCCGGAAGAAACGACTGTTCAACTCCCGTCGCTCGGTAAGCAGGAAGGCGGAGCAGGCCTTGCAGTCGAATATTCGGTTGGTGAATGAGGTGCGAATCTGTATGCGGTTGATATTCAGATTCACTCTGGTACTCCTGTAGTAGCGGCAGAGGTTCTCGTAGTAGAGGGCATCGGGCGAAACCTGTGCCTTATCGATGAACCGGCCCCAGTAGCCGTCACCGAAGCAGGTGAACCGCGCCCCGTACCTCCGAGCCACGGCAGTCACCAGGTCCCGCCGGTACAGGTAGCCGATCATCCATGTTGCGATGAACAGAAATCGCTCCGGCGCAACGGCCGCCCTGGTCTCCCACTCTTTCCGGCGACTCTCCAGCCATGCCGTGAGGTCGGTCCGCGGGTCCGCTTCATACCGTTGCCGTGCTTCATGCAACAGCTCGGCGCACGCCTCCAGACCGGCACGAGCCTCATCGGTCACCAGGGAGTCCATGAACGCAAGACTCGAGTTACCGACAAAAGCAACGTCGCGTTTCAGGGCGAGCTTGCCGCTGTCATTGAAAACCCCGGGATCGACCGCAAGAGGCAAAAAATGGGCTCGATATCCGCGCGCTCGAAGCATGGGTACGAAAGTGGCTTCGGAAGCAAAATCGATCCGTCCCCCGGGATCGGGAAACCGTCTTCCGGCAAACACATGTTCGTAGAACGGATCATCGGTGTACCAATTGGCGATTCGGCATCCTTTCCGGAGGAGGAGGCGGGAAAGCCTGCCCTCCAGGTCGTAACCGGCATCGTTGACCGAAACGACCAGTGCCGGCAGATGCGGTGAAAGCTGCTCGATGATCCGGCCGGCCGTCGGTGAGGGCGGCGTTTTCGGCACTTCGGCGACAACCGTACGCACACCTTCCAGGCGTCTGAGTGCGCGCGGTATTTCCCGGGCAAGAAACGTGTGTGATTTAAGGAAGATGACGTTCATGTCGGGCGGAAATGCAGTCCTCGGCGGAGGATCGGCTCAGACACGAAGTAAAAAAATGGTACATGGACGAGAGAAGAATACAGGTGATTACTCAGGTACTCAACATAGTTCCCGGGCAAAGTCGATGGCTCTTCCCGAGCGGTACAGAATGTCCGGGAGGATGCGTACCTGAATAGCTGCGCGAATGGTCGGAAATCCGGTTGGAGATACCGGGAAAGAGAAAGTGCGGTTGGCCGGACTCGAACCGGCACGGGGGATTCCCCACTACCCCCTCAAAGTAGCGTGTCTACCAGTTCCACCACAACCGCATCTTTCAAAATTCGTCACTCCTGCCGCGCATCGGGCTCCGGTGTTTCTTCCTGAGGAAGCGCCTCCATTTCGGCCTCTTCCTCGGGAGCCACGGGAAGCGGCTCTTCATCGAGTATCGAAGCGGGAGAGTAGTTCTCCTGCTGTTCCGCTCGCTTTTTCAACGCCGAGCTTCCGGCCTCCACGGTGGTGTTGGAGAGAAAGAGCGACAGAACAATACACAGCAGCATGAAGGCCGATGCGAAGATGGTCGTTCCACGGGTTAGAATGTTGGCGGTATCCTGTGTCCCCAGGAGCGTGTTGGCTCCGGAAAGACCGCCGCCGATTGCACCTGAGATTCCTCCTCCCTTGTCGGACTGGATCAGGACAAGGAGGCAGAGAATCACGCATACAAACACATAGACAATAAGAACAAGCGCAAAAACCATAACAGACTTCTCCCCCGCTACCGCGGTGTCACAATTCCCGCAAAATCATCGGCTTTCAGCGATGCCCCGCCGATAAGTCCCCCGTCGATATCACTCCTGCCAAGCAGTTCCTTCGCATTGCCCGGCTTCATACTTCCTCCATACTGAATCCGAACCGCCTCGGCCGTTCCCGAATCGTACAGTTCACTCACTACACTACGAATATACTTGTGTGCACCGTTTGCCTGTTCCGGGGTGGCGGTTTCGCCGGTACCGATAGCCCATACCGGTTCGTATGCAATTGTGCAGGTCAGTAGCTGCCGGGCCGTGACCCCCTCGAAACCGCCCCGAATCTGCCTGCCGAGCACCGTTTCGACCTCATTGGCGCGCCGCTGCTCGATCGTCTCTCCCACGCACACAATCGGCAGCAGACCCGCCTCGAGGGCGGCCTTGATCTTCTTGTTAACGCTTTCGTCGGTTTCACCGAAGTATTGTCGCTGTTCGGAGTGGCCGATAATCACGTACTCGACCCCGGCGCTTTTGAGCATCGCGCAACCGATTTTGCCGGTATAGGCTCCCCTGGGCTCCCAATGTACGTCCTGCGCACCGAGTTTCACCGTGCTCCCGCGAAGTACTTCGGCCACTGAGGTCAGATTCGTGTAGGGAGGACACACGGCGATATCGACGTTGTCGACGGTGCCGACCTTGTCGACCACCGCCCGGGCCAGTTCCACGGCCTGATCCACGGTCGTATTCATTTTCCAATTACCCGCGATGAACTTTTTTCGTGGCATACATTCCTCTTCCTTGTTGAAGTAGCACGTGTCGAGCGGCGTCTATTTGCTGGAAAGCGCCGCGATCCCCGGAAGTCTCTTGCCTTCCAGGAACTCCAGCGATGCTCCGCCTCCGGTGGATACGTGTGTGACCTTGTCCGAGAGGCCGGCGCTGGATATTGCCGAAGCGCTGTCACCGCCCCCGATGATGGTTGTCGCTCCCTCGGCCGTGCAATCGGCGAGTACCTTCGCGATCTCGAACGTGCCCCTGGCGAAACGTTCTTTTTCGAACACCCCCATGGGGCCGTTCCAGACGATTGTTCGGGCGCCGCGCAGTTCTCCGCCGAACAACTCTATGGTTCGGGGTCCGATATCAACCCCCAGAAGGTCCGACGGCATCTCTCCGGCCGTCACCTCCTTCACCGGCGCATCGTCGGAGATTTCGGCGCAGGCTGCGTAGTCCACCGGAAGCAGCAACCGCTTCCCTTCCTTTTCCGCCTGCCGCAACACATCGGCGGCCAGATCGAGTTTGTCTTCTTCCAGGAGCGACTTGCCGATTTCCTTGCCCTGAGCCTTCTCGAACGTAAATGCCATTGCTCCGCCGACAATCAAAGAGTCGACTTTTTCGAGGAGGTTACGTATGACGTCGATTTTGCCGGATATTTTCGCTCCGCCAAGCACGGCAACAAACGGCCTTTCGGGGTTCTCAAGCGCCTTGCCGAGATAGTCAAGCTCCTTTTTCATCAGGTAGCCCGCCGCGCAACGCGCCACATGACGCGTCACTCCTTCGGTGGAAGCGTGTGCCCGATGTGCCGTTCCGAAGGCATCGTTGACGTAAATATCGGCAATCTCCGCAAGCCTGCCCGCGAAGGTGGGGTCGTTGTCGGTTTCTTCCTTGTAGAAGCGGAGGTTTTCCAGCAAAAGAACGCCGCCTTCGGCCAGCTCCTCGACTGCTTTCGCAACCTTTTCTCCGACACAATCCTCGACAAAGGAGACCGGCGCCGCGAGACGTTTCTTCAGCTCCTCGGCCACGGGAGAGAGGCTGAACCGCGGTTTGCGCTCGCCCTTCGGGCGACCCAGGTGTGACATCAGGATCACTTTCGCCTTGTGTCCCACGAGATACTCGATCGTGGGCAGCGAGGCGACAATCCGCTTGTCGTTGGTTATCCGGCCCTGTTCGTCCAGCGGGACGTTGAAATCAACTCGAACCAGGACGCGCTTGCCGGTGACTTCGATATCTTCGATGAATAGCGTATCGCTCATAGCTCCTGCCTTATCTTCCGGGAACGATCGGGGACCGCGTGTTCGCGGTCCCCGGTTTGGCCGTCAACAACCTTACTTCGCCATGAGGCGGAAGAGGTCGATACACCGATTTGAATATCCCCACTCGTTGTCGTACCACGACAGCACCTTGACCATGTTGTTGTCCATGACCAGCGTTGAGCCGCCGTCAATGATCGCCGAGGCGGGATGATGAATGATATCGGAGGAGACCAGCGGCTCTTCCGAGTATTCCATGATCCCTTTCAGCGCGCCTTCGGCCGCGGTTTTCAGTGCCTGGTTCACCTCTTCGACGGTCACCTTCTTCTTGAGGGTCGCGACAAAATCGGTCACTGAACCGGTCGGGGTCGGCACGCGGATAGCGATCCCGTTGAGCAGGCCGTTGAGTTCGGGGATTACCTTGCCCACGGCACGGGCTGCGCCGGTTGTTGTCGGAATAATGTTGAAACAGCCGGAGCGGGCACGCCGTGGATCCTTGTGTACCTGGTCCAGCACTCGCTGGTCGTTGGTCACCGAGTGAATGGTGGTCATGACGCCGCGCTCCACTCCGAACGAATCGTGCAGCACCTTGACCATGGGCGCGAGGCTGTTGGTTGTGCACGATGCATTGGAGACGAACCGGCAGTCGGCATCGAGTGTGTCGTGGTTGACGCCGTACACGATGATCTTGATCTCGCCGCTTTTGTCCTTGGGCGGTACGCTGAGAAGTACTTTCTTCGCACCGGCCGCGACATGCTTTTGCAGCAGCTCGGCCGTGGCAAAGATACCGGTGGATTCGAGGACCATTTCGGCGCCGTACTGTTTCCACGGGATCTCCGCCGGGTCCTTGATTGCCGTGACCGGGATTTCCATGTTGTTGAACGACACGGAAGTGTCGGAAGCCTGTACGGTCCCGTTGAATTTACCCTGCGTCGTGTCGTACTTCATGGCGTGAGCGATCTGAGCCGGCGTCATGAGATCGTTGATCCCCACAATCTCGATATCACCTTCCTCCAGAGCGGCCCGTGCCACCAGCTTGCCGATTCGTCCGAAGCCGTTGATTCCAATCTTGAGACCCATAGTTACCCTCCGATGTTGAATGTTAGGAACGATGAAGTTTTGTGATCCTGCCGCCTCGGGCGCGCAGGAATACATATTTTGTGTCGGCGCGGTCGAGGCCTCCGATCGCGCGGTACGAGCACTCGCCGCATATCCACGAAAGCTATCAAATATACTTCCACCACGGCCGGTCAGTCAAGACGTCGTGGGGGGGGGAAGGAGGGTTTCATGGTGAAGCCGACCTGTTCGGGGAGGATGTCGGAGGATGCAATTGCCGGTCCTCAGCCGTTGTTCATTGCCGGTCCCTGTGTGATCGAGAGCGAGGCGTTGTGCCTGGAGACGGCACGTCGGCTTGCGAACCTGGCCCGGAGCAACGAGATCAGGATCATTTTCAAAGCCTCTTTCGACAAGGCAAACCGCACTTCGGCACGCTCCTTCAGGGGAGTGGGAATGGACGAAGGCCTCGAGATTCTTCGGAAGGTGAAGGAAGAAAGCGGGCTGGAGATTACCACCGACATCCATACACCCGAACAGGCGGAAAGGGTAGGACGTGTTGTGGACGTGATCCAGATACCGGCTTTTCTTTGCCGCCAGACCGACCTGCTGGCCGCGGCCGGAGAGACCGGGAAGACGGTGAATATCAAGAAAGGACAGTTCATGTCTCCCGGGGAGATGCGTTATGCGGTCGAGAAGGTCGACGGGCCCGTGTGGATTACCGAGCGCGGGACGTTTTTTGGCTACACCAGGCTGGTGGTTGATTTTGCCGGTATGGTAGAGATGCGCCGACAGGGGCTGACGGTGATTTTCGATGCGACGCACAGTGTGCAGCGACCGGGCGCCGGCGAGGGTGTGAGCACCGGCGTGCGGGAGGCCGCCGTGCCCCTTGCACGGGCGGCCCTGGCGGTGAAAGTCGACGGTTTGTTCATGGAAGTGCATCCCAATCCGGATGAAGCTTTGTGTGACGGGCCCAACAGCTTGTCGATGACGGAGTTCGAGCGGGAAGTCCCCCGGCTTCTGCGCATGTCCAGCGTGGTTCGGGAAAGCGACTAGCCCGAGGTCGTATTCGCATGAACGATCTTCATTTCATGAACCAGGCCTATCAGGAGGCGCTCAAGGCGCTGGACGAAGGGGAGGTGCCGGTGGGGGCGGTGGTCGTTCGCAACGGGGCGGTTATCGGCCGGGGGCACAATCGATGTGAACATCTGGTCGATGCGACGGCTCATGCCGAGATCATCGCGCTGGGCGCGGCTTCGCAGACCGCCGGCACGTGGCGGCTGGTGGACTGCACGATGTACGTCACGTTGGAGCCGTGTCTTATGTGTCTCGGTGCTTTGCTTCAGGCCCGGCTTCAGGCCCTCGTGTACGCATCGGCCGACCCCCGATGCGGTGCGATTGAGTCATTCTTCTACGGTCAGGAAGCCCAAAGGGCATATCGGCGCTTCCCGCGGGTTGCCTCCGGTATCATGGAGGATCGGTGCTCCGAGCTTTTGAAGTCCTTTTTTGCCCGCCGGCGAAACGAGCGCTAAAGTTCCGTCGATTTGTTCCGATATACTAGTCAGGGAAAGTGTGACCGCGGGGAGGAGAAACGGCAATTTCTCTCATACCTCCCTGCACGGACTTCAAACCGAAAGGAGATGGACGGCACACGCATTTCAGAGAAGCCGGATTAACATGGATCGTTAATCACCGAATTTTCGGACAACAGGGAGGTTCCGAATGCGAATCAATCACAACATTCCATCCATGGTCACCCAGGGCGCGTTGTTCAAAACGAACAGGAGCCTGGGCAAATCACTCGAAAGATTGTCCACGGGGCTGCGAATCAACCGGGCCAGCGACGATGCCGCCGGACTCGGCGTCTCCGAAAACCTTCGCACGCAGGTCCGGGGGGTGGCACAGGCGCAGCGCAATGCGCAGGACGGTATTGCGGCGCTGCAGATTGCCGAAGGCTCCGCGAACGAGATCTCTTCACTCCTCCAGAGAATGCGGGAGCTGGCTATTCAGTCGGCCAACGACACCCTTACCAGCACGGAGCGGGGGTACACGGAACAGGAATTTACGAACCTGCGTTCCGAAATCGACCGTATCGCCGCCGTCACCAACTACAACGATATGGACCTGGTGTCGGATACGGCCGACCGGTTCGGATGGTCCACGGGGGCCAACGACGGCTCGGTGTTGTGGGTTGATGCCAACAACACGGTGGGTACCGACAGTATCACCGTCTCAATCGACACCCTGACCGCAACGGCTCTGGGGATCGACAGTGAGACGATCTCCGAGCAGGCCGACGCCGTTTCGGCGGTAAGCGTGCTGGACGAAGCGATCGGGAGTGTCAACACGATGCGCTCCGATGTTGGTGCGTATGTCAACCGGCTCGAACACGCCATGAACAACCTTACCGTGGCGGAAACCAATCAGGCCTCGGCGGAGTCGATGATCAGGGACGTGGATTTCGCGACCGAAACGACTAATTTCACGCGGAACCAGATCCTTTCACAGTCGGCCATGTCCATGCTTTCGCAGGCCAATATGATTCCATCGAGCGTATTGACACTGGTAGGCGGCGGCTGAGGATAGTACCGGGGGAGCGTGCGGCCGACAGCGGGCGGGACCGGGTGGTTCCGCCCGCTGTCGCTTTTGTACCGTGCGGGGGCGTCTGTCCGGCCGGCACGTATTTTCTCTGTTGATCATCACCTTTTCTCCGCACGGCGTCAATGAATCGTTGGACTGAAGAACTCGCGAGAACACACATCCACGCATTCCCTTCGCTTTCGCCGGCGCAGGGGCGCACGCTGCTTGCGCGGCTTGATAAGCGGTTCCCTCCCGAGGAATACTTCCGACAGGTACGTCTGCGGAGCTCGGCGCTTGCCAACCGGAATCGGAACAGGGAAACGCTCCGTGACGCTCGCCTGTTATTTCCGCCTTTCGGACCTGTCGCGGCCGGCGCAAAAGCTTCAAAGGGCTCGCTTCAAGGATGCGCGGTGTTGCTTACGGCGGGGGGAGAGGGAGAGCGGTTGCGGGAAAGTCTCCGCCGCGATGGGTATCCGCCGGAGCGGCTCGACGGGATCACCAAGCCGACATTTCCCCTTGGAGGCTCGTTCGGGGAGTTGGGCTCACTGCACGTCAATCTTTGCCTGATCGCCTCGCTGTGTGGTGAAACGGGGGTGGATATCCCGGTAATAATCAGCACCGGACCCGAGGGCTCGATTACGGATCGGGTGGTTCCCCGCGTGCCGGATGAGTATCCGGGGTGTCGTCCGAAGCACCTGCGGATTGTCGCACAGGAGGCCAGGCTGCACCTGAGCGTGGACGAGAAGATCGTCTGGATTCTTCGTGACGGTGAGCCCGAGCCTGTCGTGAACCCCGACGAGACGGGTGGTCCCTTGAGCGCACTGGCTCGGGGCGGGCCCGGCGGAGAGCCGCCCGTGCTTTCGTGGCTGAAGGACCTGGGGTGCCGGCGTCTCCTGGTACTCCAGGCAACCGCAATCTACGATCCGCGCCTGCTTCCGGCCATGGCCTCATTTTCTCCCGCCTCCGACTGCGTAGGCGTGGGGATCCTCAGGCGTGAGTTTCCTCCCGACGATCCGTTCGGAACCTATGTGGTAGTTGCCCGGGAGGGTGAGCCCTCGCGACTGGTGATTCTGGAGCAGGAAGCGCGCGACGATCGGGTGCGGGCACTGCGGGAATCTCACGACGGGTGGCACCTTCCTTTCAACACGGGCTTCTACGCGCTCGATCCGGATGTTCTCGATTCGCACGTGCTTCCCGACTATGCGACGCCTCCCAAGGTGGTAGGTCCCGGCCTGCCCCGGTCTCCCAAAATCGGCTATGCGGCAACCGACATTGTCACCTTTGCCCGGTCGCCGGCCGTTCTGGCCGCGGACCCGAACCTGTTTGCGGTGATCAAGAACGCCGAAGATATCACGCGGCTGGCCCGGCGCGGAGAGGAGATGGGTCTGGATCGTATGTGCCGGGCCGTGCTCGCCCGTTAGCCGCAATGCCGGTTACTCAAACACCGGTCGCTGCTTGCGGCCATTCCGGCGAAAGGGGGTAGCCACATTCTCCGGTAAATGGAGAAGACCGGATACTGATCTTCCCGGGTATGGCGGAGGCGTATATGGTTGGGCAAGTGGAAAAGCCGGCAGGTGGACAGTAGTGCAGTCGGCCGGCAAGCGGTGCCGTTGCCGCGTGCGAGGCGGGACGGTAGTGAATTACTTTACTACCGAGCCTGTGCCCGTCGTCCCGTGTGTTCGCGACCGCACAGTACCTTCGCTCCGCTCGAACCCGTTTGCCCGTCGGGCGGGGCCACTCGGCGAGCGGAGGATCGGGTCCGACGCGGATGTTGGACAAGGCCGCGGGGGGATCCCGTGAGGTATTTCCTCGATTCGACTCAGCCGCGTCCCGGTGAACTATGAACGTAGTGTCTATTCTCAATCACAAGGGTGGTGTCGGGAAGACTACGGTCGCCGGCTGCACCGCCCAGGCCCTGGCCCTGGCGGGTTTTCGTGTGCTGGCCGTGGACAACGACAGTCAGCACAACCTCTCCACGATGCTCGGGACGGGAGTGTACACGCCGGGGATCCGCGACGTGTACCGTGCGGAGGAACGGGACGCGCCCGCGCTTTTGCTGAAATCGGTTGTGCGTACCGATATTGCCGACCTCCATGCCGTCACTTCGCACCGGGCGCTTTCCGAAAGTGATATATCCGATCCGCGGGTATTGGAGCGGACAATCCAGGCCTGCAAACTCGACCGTTTCTACGACTACGTGATCGTTGACAATGCCCCCGGCCTGGGGCGACTTCAGGACGTGTCGATACGTGCCTCCAGTCAAATATTCGTCCCCACCGAGCTTCGGCAGTTTGCCGTCGACGGCATTGCGGAGATGGAAGTCATACTGCGGGAGCGTTACGGCGGCACGGTACACATCACGCGGGTAATCCCCAACTTCTATAAGGATACAAAGCGGCAGAATGCCTTTCTCGGTGCGCTCGCACGGATGTTTCCGGGGCGGGTGACGAGCACGCCGGTGCCGATGGATAATGTGTTTGACGAACTTGTCACCGAAGGCAAGGTACTGCTGCTGCATCGTCTCTATTCCCGAGGTGCGGCCTACTTCCTCAAATTGATCCACGAACTGTTCGATCTGGATGAGGATGAAGTGTGGGAGCACATGCTGGAGCGTCGCAAGGCCCGGCTCAGCGATGAGGCCAGGGAGCGGTTCTATCGACAGCGTGGCCTGGAGGAGTCATGACAACGAAAAAGCGGCGGGTGAAGAAGGGTACGAAGAAGGCCGGGGCGCGGGGCCGCGCCGAAGCCCCCGCACCGGCAGCCTCCCGACCGTCGAGATCCCGTCGCCCGAAAGACGAGGCGGAGCCCGTGTTCGAGGGACGAATCGATGAGGTGCTGGCCGGCAAGATCGTGAAACATGCCGAAGAAAACGCGTCCGGGGAGCAACCGAAGCGTGCCCACGGAGCGGCTGGACAACGGCGGGGAGATTCCCGGCGGCCGAAGCAGGGTTCCAGTTCGGCCCGGGTACTGCTGATATCACTGATTGTTTTCTCGGCGGTTGCCGCGACACTGGTCTATTGCGCCGCGAGTATCTCCGGACGTATCTTCCGCGGTCCGGGAAAACGAAGGAAACGGCGTTAGGCTCAAAGGGGTGGAATCGGGGCCGGATGCGGTGGCGACCGAAAGACGCTTGGGGCTGAGACGGGAAGAGCGACCCGGAGCGGACAAGGGTGCGGGAGTGAGCACAATGGCACAACAAAAATCATCGTCGGATGGCCCCCCGCCGGAAAGGGGAGGCGAGCCGAAGCCTGAGCGGTCCGAGGCCGGCGCACCGGAGGGGGCCGGGTCCCGGGTGGAGGAAAGCTCAGGGGAGAATCAGGGACCGTCGTCCTCTTCGACTCCGGAGTTTCCGTCGGTCCCCGACTCGCCTTCGGAGGTGCGACGTAAGGTTGGAAAAGCGCCGCCGGACGGCGAGTTGCTCAATCGGCGTTCGCTAATGATTCTTCTGGCCGCGCTTGCAATAGTTCTTTATCCCATTTTCAAACTCTTTCTGGTACCGGTGGTGGTGGCGACCGCCTTTGCCACGCTGTTTTATCCACTGTACCGGTGGTATCTGAAGAAACTCAAGGGTCGTCGCGGTCCGGCTTCGCTTGCCTGCTGTCTGACGCTGCTGCTTGGACTTCTCGTGCCGACGTATATCCTTGTTCACATGGTCGCTTTGCAGACAATCGATTTCTACAACATTGCCGAACCCCGGGTACGGGGGCTTTTCAGCGAGACGGGACGTGAAGGGTTGCTGCAGAGAATCGGAGACGCGAGGATTTTCGAGTGGCTTCGTATCAATGAGATCGACTGGAAAACGCCGTTGCAGGAAGGGGTCAGATCGCTGGGCAAACTGGCTACATCGATCATCAACAAGACCTCGGTCGGATTGCTGGGAATGCTGGCCAATCTCGGCGTGATGCTTTTCACGATGTTTTACTTCTTCATGGACGGAGACGACCTGGTGGGGAAACTGCGGTATCTCAGCCCGCTCCGCCAGGACTACGAAGACATGCTGGTAGGTCGTTTTCTTTCGATTTCACGTGCCACGGTGCGCGGGACGTTGCTCGTGGGCCTGGCTCAGGGTACCGTGGGAGGAGTCACGCTGCTGATTTTCGGCGTACGAACCTGGCTGCTGTGGGGCTTTGTCATGGTGTTGCTGTCGATCGTGCCGGTAGTCGGCGCGTGGTTTATTCTCATTCCCGCGGCGATTGTTATGGCCTTGAACGGTGCGGTATGGAAGGCGTTGGGAATAATTCTGGTAAGCACCCTGGTGGTTTCCAACATCGACAACCTCCTTCGTCCCCGATTAATAGGGCAGGACGCCAAGTTGCACGATCTGCTGATATTTTTTTCGACGCTTGGCGGTATTGCGGTTTTTGGTGTGATGGGCTTCATTGTGGGGCCGGTCATTGCGGCGCTCTTCGTTACGGTGGTTGAAATATACGGTGTGGAGTTTGAACCGGAACTGATGTCGCCGTACACGAGTCCTCCCGCCGGGGGCGAGCTTTCACGCTCACGCGGCTCCCCCGGCACCGGCGTCGCGAATGAAACCTGACGTCGCCGAATGTAGATTTATACTTTGATCCGTGGTGTACGGGTTCGGGTAACGAGAACGCTCGAGCCTGATCTCCGGTCGTCTATTCAACCGATTAAGGAGTGCGCGGGGATGAGTGTGCGCACCTGTCTTCGGTGGTGGAGCGTGCGTACTCCGTCTCTGCGATTCCGTGATCGGTCGCTTTCGGCTTGAAAGGTCGAGTCCCGCGGTTGAGGCGATCGCGGCTACCGACACCCCTCCCGGGGAGAGAGGTGCGACGCGCATGGGCATGGAATCGTCACGGAACAGCGGTACGTCCGAATCTTCCGATTCGCTCCGGCGGCGTATCGTTTCGCTCGAGGATGGGCTGGAGAAACAGCGGGCAAAAATCGCGAAACTGACCTCGGAACTCTCACGGTGGCGTGAGATTGTCCAGCGGGCGCCCGATGGTCTGGCACTGGTGGCCGGCGGCAGGATCGTTGTGTGCAGTCGCCGTCTGGCTTCGATGCTGGGCTGCGACGACGCCGGTGCCGTGGAGGGTAAGGGTGCGGCCGAACTATTCCCCGAGTCGGATTGCGGGCGCCTTTCGGCGCTCCTCTCGGGCACTTCACGTTCGGGCGCTCCCGCACGTATGGAATGCGCGCTGCGACGCGCCGACGGTAAGTCGTTGAGTGTTGAAGCAGCGGTATCGCCTCCCTTTGAGCCGGCCGGAGGCGGGGTGTATGTCGTTGCCGCCTTCAGGGACATCACCAGACGTAAGATCGTTGAGGAAGAGACGGTGAGAACCCAGCGACTGGAGTCTCTCGGGATACTGGCCGGCGGTATCGCGCACGATTTCAACAACATCCTTACCGCCATTCTGGGCAATATTTCTCTGACCAGGATGAGTGTCGAGGAGGATCGGCCCGAGTACCAGACGCTCAAAGACGCGCAGAATGCATGTCTGCAGGCGCAGGCTCTCACGCGGCAGCTTCTCACATTTGCCAAGGGCGGCGTACCGCTCAAGCGGGTCGCCTCCATTGGACATATCGTTCGTGAATCGGTATCGCTGGCCGTTCGGGGCTCCAATGTCCGGTGTTCGGTTTCGATACCGCCCGACCTCCGGCACGCCGAAGTGGACGAGGCGCAGTTGACCCAGACGCTGAACAATCTGCTGATCAACGCCAATCAGGCGATGCCCGACGGGGGGGAGGTGAGCGTGGTCTGCGAGAACGCGACAATCAGCGAGGAGAGCGCATCCTCTCTCAGCCCCGGAGAGTATGTGCGGATTACCGTTCGGGACCAGGGCGCCGGAATTCCCGATGAGCAGATGCAGCATATCTTCGATCCCTATTTCACGACAAAAGAGGACGGCAGCGGACTGGGCCTGGCCATTGCCTACTCGGTCGTGCGCAAGCACGGCGGGTTCATCACGGCCCGTTCCCAGGTAGGAAGCGGCACGAGCGTTGTGATCTATATCCCCGCAACCGGGAGGCGAGTAGCCGACGCGGAGCAGGTGTCGGAGGAAGAGCTGATCAGGGGTGAGGGACGCGTGCTGGTGATGGACGATCAGGAATCGGTACGAAGCACGACGGCGAAACTTGTGAGAGAACTGGGCTACGATGTCGAGACCGCACCCGACGGGCAACGGATGGTCGAGAAATACCGGGAGGCGATGAATACCGACAAGGCGTTCAGTGCACTGATCGTGGACCTGACGGTGCCCGGGCGAATGGGGGGTAAGGAGGCAATGCGCCGGGTACTGGAAATCGATCCCGGGGCGAAGGGCATTGTATTCAGCGGCTATTCCAACGACCCGGTTATCGCCGATCACGCCCGTTACGGGTTCAAGGGGGTTGTCCGGAAGCCGTTCCAGCCCCACCAGCTTGCCGCGACGCTCAGTCGAGTCATCGCTTCGAAGTGAGCCGGGCGTGCAACATGCTATTTTTGTCGGTAGTTGAGAATATTCGGACTATGTCGTGTTCCTTTCTGGAGAGGAGGAGGTAATGAGGCTCAAACGGTTTCTGGGGATTGCGGTTGTTGCGGCACTGGCAGGTGCTGTCGGATGCGGATCCAGGAAGACCACCAAAATTGAGGAACCGGTCCCTGAACCGACGGTTGAAGCCGAACAGGTGGAGGAGCCCAGAAGCGAATTCGTTCCTTCCGATGAGGATGTGTTCGAAACGGTGGATATGGACGCCGCCATGCGCGAGATATTCGTGCCCATCTATTTCGACTACGACATGTACGATCTGAAGCCGGCGGCCCTTGAAAAACTGGAGCGAATCGCCCGGTTCCTGTCGGAAAACGGGTCGGTGCGCGTGCTTATCGAGGGGCATGCCGACGAGCGTGGCTCGAACGAATACAATATCGGCCTGGGCGAGAATCGTGCCAAGGCAGTGAAGAACTACCTTACCGGATTCGGTATCGACGGGCTCCGGTTGGAGTACACGTCATACGGCCGTGAACGTCCCGCCATTTCCAACTGCCCCGACGAGGAGTGCCACAGCAAGAACCGGCGCGTCGAGTGGCAACTGCTGCAGAAGTAACCTCACGTTGCTTGTAATGGTTTGATGAGTTTCGCCCTGTGCTCTGCCTGCGGATAGGGAGCACGGGGCTGTATCGTCCCCGTTTGACACGGACCGGCGACGTTGCGTGTATTGCTGACTGACCGGTCGGTCACCTCTGTTTTGTGGGGCTGTCGGTGCGGGAAGGAAGATGCCATTCGCATGGGTGCTTCACCCACGAACGATTCCGGTTCATCACCATCAGCCCGTCGGCGGATAATGCGGGCGGCTCTGGAGCTGTTTGCACGCAACGGCTACCACGGAACTTCGGTCGATGCGATTGTTCGCGGGGCCGGCGTCTCCAAGGGCTTGGTGTACAACTACTTCCGTGGTAAGGATGAGTTGCTCGAAAAGGTGATATTCGAGATGATCGGTGAGCTGTCGGAGGAGTTCGGCAGGATCGTGGGGGGTTCCGATGCACGCACCGCCTTGCGCCGCGCGATCGATCTCAGTGTTCGCATGGTGAAGAACGACCCCGGTTACTGGAGGCTGTACTGGTCGATCATCATGGACCCGGGCCTTCCGGAGGGAATCAGGAAGCAGGTCATGATTCGGTACCGGTCGTTTGTCGTTCGGTTCGAAGAACTCCTGCGGGGTGTCGGTGTGGCCGATCCCGGCAGCGAAGCGCTCGTGCTGCTTCCCACGCTCGATGCCCTGGGGATGGTCTACCTCCTGGATCCGGATGAGTATCCTTTGGAGCGTGTCAAGGAGTACCTGATCGGCAAATACTGCGGAACATCGTCGGACAAAGGAGCACGGATATGACATTCGGCGTAAGGGCGGCGGTTCTTTCGGCTCTGGTTCTCGGTACCACGCCGGCTCTTCGGGGCGAAACCGTCGTGGAGGCCCGGAAGATTGTCGAGAAGCTTGACAAGCTCTACAAGAGCGAGTCGAGCAGGGGCAGAATGGAAATGGAGATCGTCACGCCCCACTGGAGCCGCACGCTGGTGATGCGCATGTGGTCGAAGGGCATGGAGAAGGCGCTGGTGAAGGTGCTCTCACCGAAGAAGGAGCGGGGGGTTGCCACGTTGAAACTCGGCGGGCAGATGTGGAATTACCTCCCGAAGACCAATAAGGTGATCAAGATCCCGCCGTCGATGATGATGGGTTCGTGGATGGGTTCGGATTTTACCAACGACGACCTGGTGCGGGAATACACGTTCACCGAGGATTATCGTTTTGAGATGCTCACCCCGGACAACCCCGTCGACACCCTGTACTATGTCAAGGTTGTACCGAAGGTGTCACCAGAGTGTATCGGGCCGACGATGTAGCGGTGCATGCGGTGCGGGGTATTTCGCTGTCTGTTGACGGCGGAGAATTTACCGCCGTTGTGGGACCGTCGGGCTCGGGCAAGACAACCTTTCTCAACATTGTTTCGGGACTCGACAAGCCGACCGAGGGCCGTGTGTTGCTCCATGGGAAAGCGTTGTCGGATATGAGCGGGGGCGAGCTTTCCGATTTCCGGCGCGACAACATCGGTTTCATTTTCCAGGCGTACAACCTGATCCCCGTGCTGAGCGTGGAAGAGAATATCGAGTATGTGATGCTTCTGCAGGGCGTGCCTGCCGAAACGCGGCGGCGGCGGGTTGCCGGGATGTTGCGGCAGGTGGGGCTTGAGGGGTACGCGGATCGTTTTCCGGGGCGGCTCTCCGGCGGTCAGCAGCAGCGGGTGGCCATTGCCCGGGCGATGGTGTCCCGGCCGCGGCTGATCCTGGCCGACGAGCCCACGGCAAACCTGGATTCCCGAACCGGCTCGGAGCTTCTTAACATGATGCATAGACTCAATAAGGAGACGGGCATGACCTTCCTGTTCTCGACTCACGATCGGATGGTGATGGAGCGTGCGCGGCGCGTGGTGGTTCTCAAAGACGGTCGCGTGGACTCCGATGAGCGACGCGGGGATGGTGGTTCGGAGGCGGACGCGTGAGAAGCGAGTGTCCGTCTGCCCTGGCTCTGGTGTGTGCGGCAGGTGTCGCCGCTGCTCCGGCCGTCGATGTCGGGGCCTCATGGAAAAGCTTCTTCCTGGCGATGGATTGGCCCGAGTACGGTGACGCCCGGATTGCCGAACAGGACATGAGCGGAGCGTGCATACAGCGCCTGAGAGTTCACGGCGGGGTCTCGGCGGGAAATCTCAGGTTCGAGACCGCCTGGGAGCTGTCCGCGCGGGTTCAGGATCCCCTCCTTTTTGTCAACCCGACCGGTCTTCTCACCACCGAGGCGCCGTCGCATCGTCCGGTCGATTTCGACGAGCTGCTTTACCCGGGTCGCGCGGGGAGCACGACCGTGTTCGGTGTCCTGCACAACCTTGACCGGCTTGCCGTAACCTGGCGTTTGGATTGTGCCGACCTGATTGTGGGTCGCCAGGCGATTGCCCGGGGAAGCGCGCGGATGGTCAATTCTACCGACGTGTTTGCGCCGCGGGGGTTTGACGATCTGGATTCGGAGTACCGGCGCGGTATCGATGCGGCACGGGTGCGGATACCGCTGGGAATGCTCAGCGAGATCGATGCCGGGTATGTGCCGGCGGAGGAGGGTGATCCGTGGGAATCGTCGGGCTTTATCCGCGGCAAGGGATACGCATGGGAAACCGACGTTTCGGTACTTGGAGCCAAGGTTGCCCGGCACGTGCTTGCGGGGATCGATATTGCGCGGTCGGTAGGCGGTGCCGGCGCATGGATCGAGGCATCGTACCTTTTTGCCGAGGCCGGCGGGGGTGAGGAAGCGGAGCCGGAGGACAATTTCGGACGTGCCTCGCTTGGTATCGATTACCGGTTCAACGACACGCTCTATGGATTTGCCGAGTATCACTACAGCGGTGCGGGCACGGGCGGCAACCCCGCGTTGCACAAGCTTCCGGGTGCGGCGCGCGATGCGGGCGTTTTCCTGTGGGGTCGCCATTATGCGGGCGTGGGCGCGACGTGCCGGAGGTTTCGGCTTGCACCGGTTACCGTGCTGCTGATGCTCAACCTGAATGACCCTTCGCTGTACGTATCGCCGCGGGTGGAGTACAATATCGCGGAGGATATCTATCTGGAGGCCGGCGCGGCAGTGGGCGCGGGCGAGTCTCCCCGGGCGCCCGCCGCGAATCGCTCGGAGTTCGGTTCCTGCCCCGACTTCTACTTCACGTCATTCCGCGTCTATTTCTGAGTTGGTTCGAGGGGCCTTCCGCCGGCGCGACGACGGACCGGGGCCCCGGTTGACTTCAGCTTCTTCCTCGGCAATTTTCTCGAGCCGGTAGTAGCTTCGCAGGACTTTCTCGTAGTATCGTATGGAAAGCGGCTTGTTTTTTGTCAACGACTCCAGGATGGTGCCGGGGCCCTGATTGTAGGCCAGAAGACCCAGCTTGAAGCTCTTGAAGAGGGCAATCACGCGGGTGAGGTAGGCCGCGCCGAGCACCAGGTTGATTTCGGGCCTGAACAGGTCGTCTTCGCTGCGCAGTTCCATGCCCAGGTCCCGCGCTACTTCGCGCGCCGTCTCGTACTTGATCTGCATGAGGCCGAGCGCGCCGCTGAGTTCCCCGCTGCGAAACCGTCCCAGCGCCCGCGGTTCGAAGACGCTTTCCACGTGGATTACCGCCAGGAGCAGGAGAGGGTCGTACCCATAGCGGTTCGCGCTGCGGTACACGTGCCCGGCTACGGTGGCCACAACCTGCTGGTCGACACGCCCTCTGGTGAACGAATAGAGGATACGGGCAATGCGATCCTTTTCACGAAGTTCCCGCAGGAGATATCCGGCGCTGATCTTTTCGGCGCGCAGCACGGCGATTTCCCGGCGCCGGTTCCGGATGACGGCACGGTTTCGAACAATGACGGCGCCGGTGCCGCCGAGAGTTCCAAGGAGCACGGCCACGACCGCGATGCTGAGCAGTTCGGAGATCCAGAGGTTACTGCCGTGGGCGACAATCCCCGCTCGAAGAATACGGTGTCGGCGTAGTCTCAGCATGCCGGGCCCGTCTACCTGCCGGAGCTGTCGGGGACCAGCCCCAGTTGCTCCATGGGCCGAAGGCGCTCGCGGAGCGTTTCGATTTCAACTTCGGCATGCTGCTTCCATTCGGTCAGGCTGCGCAGCTCGGTCATCTGTTCCCGGAGTCGCCGGTTCTGCATCTGAATGATAAAAAGCAGCGAGAGAAACCATCCGCAGATGATCACCAGGAGGAAGATGGCGACGGCCCGCGAGAGTCGGACGCCGGTCTTGCGGTAGAGCAGTATTCTTCCCCGTTCGCGAATGGAACCCAGGAATCCGCCCGCCGCCAGCGCGCGGGCGTCGGGGAAGATCGAGAAAAGATTGCGATACGGGGCAAAGGCCCTGGTCACCGGGTTGTTGCGGAACACGAATTTGAGATCGCCGCCCTTGCCCCGCAACGTATTGAGCATCTCCAGGAAGCCCGAGACAACCGGCGGATCGATATGCGTTACACCTTCCATGTCGATTACGATCTTGCGGTTGCCGTCTTCCACCATCCCCATGATTTTCTCGCGGATATTCGGGGCCTGCTCGCCATGGAAGGGGCCGGAGAGGTAGATCCACGTGGCGTTGCGCTTGCTCTCAATGGCGATATCGAGGGCGTCAGATCTCATCGCGGTCTTCCCCTTCCCGCCTTTTGATCTTCCTGCAGTGAAGCTTGCCCATGAGCGACCAGGGAGCGTCCTCGCTCAGGTGGACCGTCGACACGATCGCCGTCGTGGTACCATGATACACCGTATCGTCGGCGTCGCGTCCGCCGGCGGGGTAGCACCACAGCCCGACCGGTTTCTGAGTGGAGAACTCCAGCCGCACGCCCGCAACGGGGTCTTCCAGCGCCCACTGCGTGGCCTCTTCGAGTTCGAACGATTCATCGCTGAGAGTGCACCGCTTCGACTTCGCCCGTGCAAGGCATGCCTTGCCCGAGGGAACCCCGGGAAGCAGGAACGACAATTCGACGACCAGCTTGAAATCGTAGGGTACGAGAGAATGGCTGCTGAGCCGGTACGCAAACGATATCGTGGCTTCATCGTCGGTAAGCCCGAAGACTTTCTCGATATTCAGCGGAAAATTCTTTCCCTGCTGCTGGACCGCGCCGGTGCGCACCAGTACGGTCTTGACGGTAGTGGAGGTCTTCTTGATACGGTAAACGAACTGACCGCGGGCGAAATCTCCCTGCTCGGTGTACGCGCCCTCGGCAAGCGCCCGGCACGACAGTTCGGGCTCCACGACGTGGTCGATGAAAGCGGTGCGTGATTTGCCGGGGGCCACGACGCGGGGGAGTTCATGTTGCACGGGATTGTACGCGGCAAGCAATGCAAGGGCTCGCTCGCGGAAATCAAGGGATATCAGGTGTGCGCCGTTCTTGTGGTCGATACAGAGTCTGAGGGCCTTGTTTGCCATGACAACGTTTTTGGAGCCGTTCTTGAGAAAGTCCACGATCCGAATGCGTCCGCCGTGAACCCGGTCGAGCTTGAAAAGCTCCTGTTCGATCTCGATAAGCTTTCGGTAGGTCCACAGGCGATCGTGCATGCAACTGAAGCCGCTTGTTTGCGCCGGAAGGTAGCGGTTGATATCCTGCAGAAAGAACAGCTTGTGCGTGAGCTGCTCCCGCAGCTTTTCTCCTTCGACGGCCTGGACACGTTCGGCAAGCTCCATCATGGTGCGTTGCAGGAGTCCGACTTGATCGAACGTGTGCAGGTAGTTCAGGAAGTAGGGGATCGTGGCCGTATCTCCCCGCCTGGACATGAGGCTTGAGGGGATGTACTGAAGTCCCAGGGGAGGGGCCAGGCTGAGCAGTTCGCTCATGCACACTGCCTTGTACCGCAGTACGTTGCGTTCGAGGCTCTTCGCGGCACGTTCGAGCCATTGCATCGGATCCGGTTCACCGTCCTCCCGGACCAGCGGAAGGAGGTAGTCGATGCAGAGGATTCCGGTGTGGGACGATGCGGATTGGTCCCGATGGAAGGCTTTCTCCAACCAGGCGTCCACCCGCGCCGGCGCCGAATGGTGGCGAATCACCTCCAGCGGCAGAAGAACAATCGACGAGCCCATGTGTTCCGTGGCCCAGTATCCCCGGTAGTCCCGTGCCTGCTCCGGGAAGAGCGTTTCGGAGAGTCCGGCGTAGTGAAGTCCGATATCCCTGAGGTCGCTGATCAGGGAGGGCTCCCAGTTTGAGAACGAGGGGACAAAGCCGCCGGGTCTGCTTCCGGTGAGTTCGGCGATGCAGTCGACGCCGTGCTCGATATTGGCGCGGGAGAGACCGCGAGGCGAGAAACTCAGAAACGGTTCCGTGTATCCACAGCAGAGCCACTCCAGACCGCCCCGCTTCTGCAACTCGCGCATCTTCGACAGCACGATTGCGTCAACGCACTCGAGCAGGTAGCCGGGAAGCAGGAAATTCCACCGAATCTGCTGGTAGTGTGACGCCAGTTCCAGAAACCGGCCGGCGACGGTATTGGCCGCCTCCGCCAGCTTCGAGCGCTTCACGAGGGCGTTCTTGTAAGGGTGCACCAGAAAAGCGATTGCGTAGCGTTTCATTTCGTTCCAGCGAACCGTCGGGCAACTGATGAGCAGCGTTCGGGGGCGTTCATCCCGGGTGCGTTATCGGACGAACGATCCGTCCATCGAAGTGTGGCCGGTCGACAAGGGCGCGATGGTTCCGATTCGATCCGCGAGACGAAACCCGGGACGTCGGCAGCTCCGTCCCCGCCCGTCGCCGGGCACCACCCTAGTATACTACCTGGAGAAATCGAATGCAATTGGAGGAGCGACGGTACACGGGTGCACGCCGACGATGCATGTGGGTGGAGGGGCGATCTCACGATGGCCGCGAGAGGGGCGTGAGCCTGAAGGGGTGAGGGGAGCAGGCTAAAAGACGGACTCGTCGGCGCGGAGAGCGTTGCGGGCGGGAATCCATGGTGCGTGGGACACAGCGTGTGTCGGCGCCGTGGTGGCGGGATTGCCGGAGTCGGGGCCTTGCGGTTCGGGCGCGAGAGGGGTGCTCAGGCGACGAGGTCGAGCAGGGGAGGTGACACTGTCGGCTTCCGCGCACCATCGGCGGCATAGTTGCTCCGGGGCTTCGAGGCCTCCTGCCGCGGTTCTCCCTCGCCCGTGGCTTTCTGTCTTTGCTGGGCAAGCTCTTGTCTTGCCTGAGTCTCCACCGTGCTTGCCTTTGCGGCCACCGAGCGATCCTGCGGAGAGGGTTGTGCCGGTGCGAGTGCGGCCTTGCGCACCACCTGCATTTTGCGGATCGTTGCTTCGGGGTCGCCCCGCACGGGTGTGGTATCGATCGAGACTTCGCCCCCTACGGCGTATCTTCGCCCGTCGGGCCCCGTCTCGTATTCGAAGTTTGCACCGCCTCTGACGTAGTGGCCGCCGGCCGCCAGGTGGGCTTGCTCGTGCGCGCGCACTTCACGGTCGGTACGTTTCAGCTCCTCGACTTCCCGTTTTTCCTCGTCGCTGAGTTCCGGCGCACCACCGCGCGCATCACTTCCCTTTGGAGTCGCTTCGCTGAGGTAGCCGCTTTGTATGCTCTGCAGGCTCATTGCAACCGTTCCACCGGAGAATATGCATGTACCCATTACGGTTTATCGGATTCCGGAAGGGGGGACTTTAGAGGCAGATACCGATTCGTTATTCGGCGATGCCGTTTCGGGGTCACGACCCGCTACGGGGCTTGCTCGGCCGCGGCGGGAGAGCCGGTCTGCGTGTCGCGCTTACTCCGTTCATGAGGCGCGAGCCGGGCCGAGGCGGCCCGGTTTCGAATCCACGCCGACGGGACGGGATCGGTCCCACTGCGCAGCGTAAGCGCCGCCCGGCATTGCGTATCAGGCGGGAATGGGCGGAGTATCACAGATATATATTGTAGACCGGATATGAATTCCGAAGCACGAAGGGCTTTCCGTTGCGGGCATGGAGGGAGTCCGTGAGGAGAAAGAAGGAGGCTGGACGTGCTTTACCAATTTCATCCTCATTCCCTGGAGGAGCTATGTACCTACGTTCTACAATCGGCGCTGTTCTGATGGTGGGGTTCGCGCTGCAGCAGGCGCACGCGAACAACATCAACACCGGCGGTCAGAAGGGTCTGGTCAGGTGTTTCTCGGCCCACACATTGAATCGCACCGGGTTCAATGTCGGTGGAGGGCTGAAGTACGGCAATGAGTACGACTATATCAACGGACCCTACGGGAAGGGGGCGGTCATTGATATCTCCACCGGGGAAGAGGTGAGTCGCGAGGCGGCGCAGTTGCTGTCGGGAAATATCTATGCGGCATGGGGTCTGGCGCAGTGGGCCGACGTGAGCGTTGACCTTCCGCTGTACGGAGATTTTCCCGGATGGGCGGATGAGAACCGTTTCGGAACGGGAGACCTGGAGGCCGCATTCAAGTGGCGGTTTCCTTTTCAGGAGCGTTATGAGTTTGTCAATGAAGCGTACATGCTGAAGCTTACCTTTCCGACAGGGGCGAAGGAGTACGGGTATTTCCCTCGTCATTCGTACTATCTCACCGAAGACAATGACGATCCCGGCAAGAACCCGTACACGGGGGCGAGTGTGGCGATCAATCCCATGCTCATGTGGACTTTTAATTTCGACTATCTGAAGAAATCGATCCCGCTTCGTTTTCATTTCAATATCGGGGCCATTGCAACAACGATGTCCCGCAGAAGCACCGCGGCGCTGGCCGCGATAGCATTCGAGTACTACCCGATCGAGGCGCTGACGTTCTTTGCCGAGTTCAGCGGTGAGGCGCGGTTCAAGTACTATACGGAGAATTTCCAGATTACGCATTTCAAGCGGGACCCGATCTGGCTGAGTCCCGGCGTGCGGTATCGCTTCCCCAATGGGGTTTATGCGACGTTGTCGGGTGATGTGGGGCTTTCGTCCCGTTTGCCGGAATACCGTACCACCTGGAATCGTCACGGCCACCGGTACTCCACGGCGCCCAATCCCCGCTACGGGGTCCAGGTTTCGGTGGGTTGGGACGGGATCGTGAAACCGCCGGATGCGGATTTCGACGGTATTCCGGACGAGAGCGACCAGTGTCCCGACAAGCCGGAAGACCGGGATTCGTTCCAGGATGAGGACGGGTGCCCCGATGTTGACAACGACAACGACGGCGTGCCCGACAGCCGGGACAAGTGCCCCAACGACTCGGCCTTCTGTGACGGGTGCCCCGATTACGACGCCGACGGTGACGGTGTGCCGGATTCTCTTGACAAGTGCCCCAACGAGCCCGAGGATCCCGACGGGTTCCAGGATGACGACGGGTGTCCGGACAGGGACAACGATAGCGACGGGATCGCCGATGCGAGCGACAAGTGTCCCAATCAGGACGAAGATTTCGACGGTTTCGAGGACCACGACGGTTGTCCGGATACGGACAATGACGACGACGGTGTCCCGGATGCTTCGGACCGGTGTCCGAATCACGCGGGCCTGGTCGACAACGAAGGGTGTCCGAAGGCCGAGGAGATCAAGGGCGAGCTGGTTTTGGAGGGTGTGACGTTCGCTTCGGGCAGGGCCGAGCTTACTCCCAACTCGGCGACGGTGCTGGACGATGTGGTGGAGTCGCTGAAGGAATGGGAAGACGTGAAGGTTGAAATCCGCGGCTACACCGACAGCTACGGCTCCAACGCGTTGAACAAGCGCCTGTCGCAGAATCGGGCCACGGCGGTGAAGGACTACCTTGTGCGCAAGGGAGTCGATCCATCGCGGCTCAACGCCGTGGGCTACGGCGAAGCCGATCCGATCGCGGACAACCGGACTGCCGAAGGGCGTGAGAAGAACCGCCGGGTCGAGTTGCACCGGATCAATTAGCGGGGTGCGTGAGGTAGGGTTGTGACAGGCCGGGCGATTTCGCCCGGCCTTTTTTCAGGCGGCATGTGTACCGGACTAATTTTATTACTTTAAGGGATTTTCGGCACGACGGCCTGAAGCCCTTGCCCCTGCTAAGAAATCCTGAGCCGGGGGAGACTCGGTACGATAAGAAAAGGGGCGCAAAGTGTACCGGACTAATTTTATTACTTTATCCGATCGGTTTCAACAGGGGCAATGCAGCCTCCGCGATCCCCCCTGAAGAGCGCACGATTTTGCGGCCTCAAAACGGCCGACTTCGACTGGAGTTGGTGATCCGTCGATTTGCCTCTCCCGGTTCCAGGTCGCCGGTCCGGACGATTGCGTCCGGCAGCCCCCGCGCGTCGCAATCCGCCATCACCGCTCGAAGCAACGAGCCTCCCAGTGCTTTTCGCCGGTGTGCGGTTCTCACGCCGAGAAGCTCCAGGTACACGTACGGCCTTCCGGCGGGGTGTTTCGCTCGATCCACTTGCAGGACCTTCAGATCGGCCAACTTCCTGGACGCGGTCCTTCCTATTCTCATACCGCAGCCGAATGCTCCACTGCGCAGGAAACGCCAAAACGACATATCGGAATACTTCCCCGGGGTATACGCGACCATCGCTTCCACGTTCTCTGAAGTCGCGTACACCTTGCCGTATTTCAGACAGAGCCGGATGGGAACCTCAAAGAATGCCTGATATTTCCGGGGCAGGTCCGATTCGCCTTCAAAAAGCTTGCGCCATAACGGATCGTCCACAAACGCATCGGCCATAGCCTCCCCCGCCCGGAATGCGTCGCGGAAGGTGAGGGGATAGAAGGACTCCATCGCAGTCGTCACTGAGACCTCCCGCATTCAATGTGCGTTGACGGGTGTACTCACGCCCACAGGTGAAGAGCCGGAAGAATAACCCCGAAAGCCGGAAGCACGCCACACCCGCGGGCTCGAAACCACTGGGTTCATTACAGACACGCACATCGATTCCCCCTGCTGCCGGTGGAAAGCAACACATGCACGATGTCGGCAATTCGTGCCGCCAGCAGGGGCGGCACGGCATTGCCTATCTGTCTGGCTATTTCAATCTTCGTTCCGGCAAACCGGAACGAATCGGGAAAGCTCTGGAAGCGGGCGGCTTCCCGGTGTGTGATTGGCCGGTGTCGGCACGGGTGCAGGTATCGCCCTTTTTCCGGCTTGAAGAACTCGGTTCTGATGGTAACCGATGGTTTGTCCCACCAGAGGCGACCGAAGAGGTCGGTGCCCCCTGATGTTTTCCGAATCCAGCAGGCCGGCGTCAGTTCGGGTGCTCTTTTCCGCAGATCGAATCGGTTCATGCCCTCTTCAGGGATCGCCCGATACCTTTGCATGCTCACGGCTGTGGGTGTGCGACCGAAATGGAGATTCAAGGGTGAATCCACCGCCCTGATATCCGTTCCCTCAGGAGCCGGCAGGTCGCCAACGGCGTCCCGAACCGTGCACCATCGTCGCGGCGCGCTCAGGTAGTGTGCATCCCGCGAGAGGTTTGAGCCATGATCACCGTGCCCGTTGCCGTCAGGGTTGAAATGGGTCTTCCGGGGAGGAAACAGAAGAGCCGGATCACCGACTTTCGACCCGATTATTACGGCTCGTATCCTGGTTTGGGGCACACCATAATCCGCCGCACACAATTTGCCCGAGACTACCTTGAATCCGATTTCCCCGGCCGCCCCAACGATTTCTGCATGCTCGACAGTGCCAAGAAGGTGGGGGACATTCTCAATGACAAAGATCTTTGATTCCGATCTCTCGACAATCTCCAGGAACGGACGCCAGAGTTGTCGCCGGGGATCATGCACACGGTTCTTGTTCAAGAGACTGAATCCCTGACAGGGGGGGCCGCCTATGACCACGTCCGCTTTCGGGATGTTCGTGGATGGATCCGCCAGTATGTCGACAATATCCCCGGCGATACAATGGTCGCCGAAGTTCGCGTTGTACGTGTCGACACAGAATTGGTTGTAGTCGTTGGCCCAGACAGGCTTGAAATGGTGACCGCAAGTCTCGGTAAATCCCAGGCTCATCCCACCTGCGCCGCAGAACAAGTCTATGAGGCGATAGGGTTTCCGTTTTCCCGGTAGACTATTCTCAATCCGGGATCGATATACGGCCTCGTCTTCCCGGAGGAATTGAACCTGGTTCCCGGGTGCGTGGCGGGTGATCCCCATTTTCTTCTTCGACCCCGGGGTTTGTGGTCTCCTCGGACCGGCTTTCTTCGTGAGGGTCGGCCTCTGTCTGCTTCCGGAAGTCATGGTTGGAAAATACTGCTTTGGCTGTTTTCAAAACCCATAGTCGAGAATCGTGCCGGCCGGTGTTGGTGCCCTCGGCTCGACCTTGAACTGGGATGAGGCGTTGAAGGACTGCAAGAGGATGCGTGCACAAACGATACGAGGTCGTGTGCGTTTTGTCAGCAGAGTAATCTCAGGCGAAGTACGTTCGGCAGCCATTCTTCTATGGGCGCTTCTTCGTCCTTGTGCTTCTTGACTCTTTCTTACCCAGAGATGAATACAACCGGTTTGCTCTTTCTTTGTAGTAGTCTCTTATCTCGTCGTTTGTTTTGTCCCTGGTTTCTTTGTGCATTCTATCACGTGCTTCCTTGACGAATTTCATGGTCTTGAAATCATTCATAGGTGGTGACCTCCCGTGGAGAGTGTATTGTCAGTTGTCTGAATCCGTATTGGATATCTGTTGCATTGAATTTGGCAGTCTTGTCAAAATGCACGATATCCAGCGCACAACCCCGGCTCGTGCCAGGGGGTGGGGGCTATTCCACTCCAAAGACTTTCTTCAGCCTTTCAGCGGTGTCATCCCACTTCGGCGTCCGCGGCCCAGCCACGTTGCTCTGGTTGCCGAAGATATCCTTTTCTTCGATGGCCTCATCCACATGAACCGTCTTCAGCTATTTTCCGCGGACAAGGTATTCTGCCTTCTCAGGATTGTCCGAGGCGTGTCCCATCCTCTGCAGGCCATCATCGATGCGCCGCACCGACAGTTCAAACGGTATGTTCGTCGCCTTGCCATTGGCCCGATTGCGTGAAGAAGCGGTGACGGTCCCACTTTATGCCAAGGATCCCGCCTTGCCTTACAATCTCAACGTTTCGACATTTGCCGTTGGAAAAGATCTGAGCCATTCTCTGCGCCCGTCCAGTGTTCTTCAGATCAGGGTAGAGTACCTCGAGTGCGGCATCTATCTCTTCTGCCGAAAACTGACAGGAAAGGAGCATAAGTATGGCAGTGAAATCGTTTCGATTGCGATCGGGAACCGGTAATTCCCCGCACTCCATGGCAATGCATTTATCCCATTCAGTCTTGGATGTTGTGTGGGCCATGTACGTGCCGCCAAGATCCGCAATGCGATTTTTCCTGTATTTTTCCTTTGTCATCTTCCGCATCTTCTCTCGTCGATCCAACGCTTTCTGCTGCCACTGCTGTCGAACAAGGTATCTTGCCCGCGCCAGGATACAGAGTACTTCCAACCAGAACCACTGGGATGGCGATCCTCGACGCACAACCGAGAGTATCGCG
>CAZNDN010000002.1:0-3396 GCA_964571815.1 uncultured Fibrobacterota bacterium
CGCCTCAATAATATCGAAATGTAGCGCAGGACATCGAACTCCTCTTCCTCCTCATCCGCCGGCGGCGCTAATCCCGATTCTCTGAATGCGGACGGTTTGGGGGCCACGGGCTTTTCGTCCACGGCAACAGCCGTGGACGGACCGGCCTCTTTCCCCCCGACGAAGCCGCAGGAGTCTCCCTGTGGGACATTGCCTGTGGGAGGGGGGTTGGGCCCGAAATGGGGCTGCTCGGGAAAAGGCCCTTGCAGCTCCGAAGAACGAGGAGCGGAGTCGCCCTTCGAGCCGGAACACGAACCGTCTTCAACTCGTCGCCGCTCCAGGGAACTCCTGTCTTGCGCCTTCTTTTCCGAACGCTCGGCGCCGAGCTTCCGGTTGATGTCGCTCAGACTGAATCTGCGTTTCCCGTCCTCGGTCATTGTGCATGCTCATGCTGGTCTTCGAGTATCACCTCAATGTCTTCCCGACTGATTTCCGTCAGTTCCCGGGAAAAACCGTAGTTGAGCGCAAGTTTACACAACCGGTTGATTTCTCTGGGGATACCTCCCGTACTACGAAATATGCGTTCGTAGCCGAGACTCGTGAAAAGGCTTCCGCGTTCCAGTCCGGCCACACGGAGTCGGTGCTGGATGTACTTGAGTGTATTGCCGAAATCGAGATTGTTGAGATGGAAACGAAGGAAAATCCGTTGATCCACCTGTTTCAGCGAAGAAATTTTGTTGCGCAGGTCCGGCTGCCCCACGAGAAAAATGGTCATGTAGTTCTCGGTTTCCGATGATATATTCGTCAGGTTTTTCACCTCATCCAACACCTCCTTGCCCATTTGCTGGGCTTCATCGAACACCAGCACGAGATGCCGTTTCTCCTCGTACACCAGGGTTTCCAGTTTCTCCTTGAGGGTATGCATGAGAAGGTAGCGGTCTTCGCGTGGAGGCGGCGAGGAGACTTCGCTCATGGCAATTCGTGGATCGAGGAAGCTGATCCGTCCGCAGATGTCGTAGAGGAGATCATTGAAGGCGAAATTCGAGTTCTCGAACCCGACGACCTCGAAATCATGCCGGAGAAGGGAGCCTTCGAAAACGTTCTTGGTGATTGTCTTACCCGAACCGATCTCCCCGGTGAGCATCCCCATGTTCATGTTGCGGTCATTGACCACATAAAGCATACGGTCAAGCGCTTCACGATGGTCGGGGCTCTCGAAGTAGAAACGAGTATCGCCGAGTTCCTCGAAGGGTTTTTCTTTAAGATTCCAGTATTCAACATATCCCATGCAGTCAACCTTGCGTAAGAGTCCTGAAATTGGCGGCAACGGCCGTGAAGCACCCGGAAGCCTGTGATGAGGGGTTGTCGCACACAACCGGTTTTGCACGGCGCAGCGACCCGACCACGTCCGGTGACGCGGCGATATATCCGATGTACGTCACTCGGACACCGAGATATTTCCCGGCAATCACATCGAGATTTTTCCCTCGCTGGATATCCTCCCGCGACCGTACCATGTTCATCACCAGGAACGTCCGCCGTGTTCTCAGCCACTCTTTCATCTGCCGCGCCTCCGCGGGGTACTCACGGCATGCCTCCTGCAGCATGTCGTCGGTAGAGGCAAATCTTCTGTGTCCGTTGTCGGCGGCCGCGCCAAGACGCATGATGAGGCCCTGAATGTTCTTGCGTCCGGGGAACAGTCTGGTCAGCCCTCTTACGATACCGTTCTTAAGATACCCGTATGCGTTCTCGATCGAGGCGGGAAGCCCGTCGGTGACGATGATGGCATACGGGAATGCCGCATAGAAATCGGCCACGTGATTGGATGTACCGGCTCCCAGATCGACGAAAATGTACTCGGCATTCAGTCCGGCAATACTTCTGATAATCTTCCGTTTCCGCAGAAACCCGGCGTTTGCAAGCTCCGGCACATCGCTCGCCCCGCTGACCAGCCAGGTTCCCGGCACCTCCGTCGGTCCCCGCGCCTCTTCTATCGATCCCAGACGGCCCATGAGATAGTGCTGCAATCCTACGGTCGGCCTCCTCACACCAAGGTACTGATGAAGGTTGGCTCCTCCCAGGTCCGCATCAATGAATCCTACACTGTGACCCTGAGAGGCAAGCACGCTTCCAATATTGGAAGCCACCGTACTCTTGCCGACACCGCCCTTGCCGCCCCCTACTGAGACAATGACCGACCGCGCGGTTGTCCGGCTTTCCATGAATACACCTCGATCCGCTAACCACCGAGCCTGCCGACAATAAGAAATACCAGCAGCGATGTGTGAATCACGCCCAATACCGTGGAAATAAGCCCCCACGGAATACTGAATCCCGACGGAACGAACAGAGTATCACCGGGGTACAAGATGTACTTGTCGGTTTCTCTCTTGCCGTCGGAACCCCAGAAGTCTTTCATTGGAATGCGCACTACCGCACCGTCGTTGCGAATAATCTTGATCGTCTTGATCTTGGGATTACTCAGCCCCCCCGCCATGGCGATCGCCTTCATCACATCGATCGGCTCATAGATCTTGTACTCCCCGGTCTTTCCGATTGCGCCGATGATGAAGATCTTGTTGGCGTAGTAGGCTTCGATGGAGACGGATACAACGGGATTGTTGATGTAGGAGGAAAGTTTCCCCTGCATGATCTTGACCAGTTGTGCGCACGTCAACGACGCTACTTCAATTTCGCCGATTACCGGATAGTTAATCCTTCCATCAGGTCGGATCTTGTGGCGCCCGGAGAATTCCGGGTGTTCGACCACATTGATGGAAATCACGTCACCAGCCTGCAGAGTGTACTCCTCAACCTCGGCCCTTGTTGGAGTCCACATGCAGAATGCAAGGAGGAGAATCGAGGCGAGATTCCTCGTTGCCGAACGGTTGGGGCGCGAAAAGGTCAAGCCGTTTCCACCTTTGTGGTTCCTCCGTCCAAGGTCAACCCGGAGATGACATCTGTCGCGAGCAGGGGTATGCGAGCCCCTCTCACGGTACCAGAGCGGCGGCTTCGGGGGCACGACGGTCCGCCGAAGTAATAATTATAGCGTTATAATACAGTACTATTCAAGCTCTATGTCCGGCATTTCGGTCCCCGCCCCGGGTTCGCCCGCTTACCCCACTGTATTTAGTTATCGGCTTGATTTCCCCGGTTTTCAAGCAAAATGTCCTTTGAAACGCCAATCGCCTGCCTGAAGAATGTGCGGCCGCGCAACCATGGTTGCCGGGAAAGCAGCGTCCCTTAAGAGCACAAAGTGCGGAAATCTCTCTCTTGTTCCGTCCCCACTCGAGTTCATTTCATGTATTTTCTGCCCCACGGGGTGCTCTTTCAGGACGCCCCCTCCGAAAACGGCGCCGGGTAATGCATTCAGGGGAGCTGATAGATGACGACATTGAAGGGCCCGAAGGGAACACG
>CAZNDN010000002.1:3496-68392 GCA_964571815.1 uncultured Fibrobacterota bacterium
GCGGTAGACCTCATGCGCGATGTGGGACTCGACTCATCCGATTTCGTGGTACACCTCTCCAGTCGCAAGCTGCTTGAAGAACAGTTCCTGAAAGCGGGTATCGGCCGCGATATATTGCCGGATGTCTACGGTCTGCTCGACAAACAGTCAAAGATGCCGAAAGAATGTTTTGAGCAGGAGCTTGAGGGGCTTCTTCCCGACTCTTCGCTGCGCGAGCGCATGGACGCCGTTCTTGCGGCTCGTTCGCTCGAAGAACTTGGTCGCCTCGACCCCGAATCGGTCTCCGTACGAGAGTTACTTCGGCTGTTGGATTACATCGGCGATTACGGAATTCGCGACTTTGTCCGGTTTGATGTGGGAATTGTGCGCGGTCTCGCGTACTACACCGGAATCGTATTCGAGATTTTTGACCGAAAGCGCTCATTACGTGCCGTCGCGGGTGGCGGACGCTACGACCACCTCGTGCAACGCTACGGCGGCCGGCCGACGCCGGCCGTCGGCTTCGCCGTCGGCGACGTGGTGCTCGGCGAAATGCTCTCGGCAAAACACGGCACCGGCCGGACGTCTCCTCGTTCAAACGTATACATCGTGTCCGTTGGAGAAAAGTATCCGGGGCCCGCCGTCTCCCTGGCGGTGAGACTTCGTGCGGCGGGCATCTCGTGTGAGTATGCCCTCAAGAGAAGCGGCGTGGGGAAACAGATGAAGCTCGCCGATTCGGCCCGTGCACGCTATGTCGTTTTCACGGGGGGCGAAGAAGAAGCCGGAGGCGTTGTGAAAGTCAAAGACATGCAAAGCGGTGAGGAAAGGGAAATAGAAAACAATGCTCTTGAGGAGTACCTCGGAAGCCGTCTCCCCCCTCACTGAGCCCCCGGTTCGCCGCCCAGCGCATGCGCGATCTCCCGGGCGAAAGCCTCGAGGGTGGGGTCCCGCGCACCCATGCAAATGATGCAATCCCCGTCCGCGGCCTCCGCCGCCACCGCCCGCAATGCTTCCCTCCGGTCGCCGAGCACGTGCACGACACATGTCGCGTGCCCCATCGAATCCGCAATATCACCGGAAGAAATATCCCGTTGCGCCGTCCCGCCCGCATCATAGATCGGCAGCAGGTACAAAACGTCGGGGGCGGAAAGCTCGGTCGAAAAAACGGCCGCCAGGTCTTCTTTGAGAAACCGTGTCGGACCGAACCCGTGGGGCTGGAACAAGGCGAGCACGCGCCGGGCGCCGAGATGTGCGGCGCGGAGTGCCGCGACGATCTTTGCGGGATTGTGCGCGTAGTCGTCAACCACCCGGATGCCTCCGCGATTGGAAACAACGGTGAAGCGACGCCTGATGCCCCGCAGACCGGCGGCGGCCCGGGCAAGTTCCGACGGTGTGCACTCAAGGTAGCTGCATACGCTCAGCGCGGCCAGAAGGTTCGAAGCATTGTGGGCACCCGGCTGCCGAAGTGTGAAATCCGTTCCCAGACAGCGGAACGTCACGCCTTCGCCGTCGGAACGGAGAGCCTCGGCCCGAAATGACGCCTCTTCCGTGAAACCAAATGTACGGTCGGCGGGAATGCTCTCCAGAAGAGGTTCGTCCGAATTGACAAACACCATTCTACTCCGTAACGCCAATTGTCCGAACATACCCAGTGTTTCATCGACCGGCTGGTGATCTTTGGAGACATTGAGGAACACCGCGATGTCGGGGGTGTATCGCACCAGGCTCCCGTCACTTTCGTCCGCCTCGACAATGAGCAGATCGGACCGGCCGACCCATGCGTTTCCGATGTAGCCTTTCTCCGCCAGTGCGACCAGCGGGGCGCCCGTTATCAACGAAGGATTCTTGCCGCAGGCACAGAGCAGCTCAAATATGACCGCGGCCACACTGGACTTGCCGCTGGTGCCGGCAACGGCGACGCCGCGATGCGTCTTCACCAGCGCAGCAACCACGTCGGAGCGATGCAGAACGGGAATGCCTTTTTCCCGCGCGGCCAGAATGTCTCGATTGTCCTTCTCCACCGCCGTTGAGACAACTACCGCTTGAGTGTTCGGCCCTATGCCGCCGCCGTCCTGCGCAACCACCCGGCAGCCCATCTCCTCGAGCCCGCTGCGCACCACTCCACCGCCGCCGCGATCAATCAGCCGGTCGGAACCCGACACGTCAATTCCCTTCCATCGCACAAACTGAGCCACCGCACTCATCCCCGAGCCCAGGATACCCGCGAAGTGCAGGGAAGTGTATTCTTTCGTATCAATGAATAACGACAACGGTTCCCTCGTCGACCCGGTCGTACAACTCCACGACATCCTCATTCAACATGCGCACACAGCCGTGTGAGGCGGGCGAGCCTATTTCCGATTCACGGTTTGTACCGTGAATATAAATATTACGCTCGTAGCTGCCGATCCCTTCCCCTTTGTTGACACCCTCCTCGAGCCCTTCAAGCTGAAGTATTCTTGTCAGCACAAGATCATCATCGCGATCACCGCCGTCCCAGGTTACTCCCGAATCCACACGCATCGTGAAGATTGTCCGCGTCGGTGCCCCGTCTCCGACCTTGCGACATATCCTGTGAATGCCGGTAGGTGTCTTGAATGATCCTTCGAGGTTCCCGGTCCCCAGCGAAGAGGTTGACACGGGATATTGGCGCACAACTTTTCCGTCATGTACCAGCTTCAGGCGCTGTGCCGACGTATCAACCACCAGAATCCGTTCGGGAAAAGCATGTACTATATTCTTCAGGCGCGCGGCAAGTTCATCCGGCACTACCGATGACACGACATGAACCTCCATTTCTATCCGGGTCCGCCTTTCGGGCTTTCATTCCCGAAGGCACGGTGCAACGGTCTTCAGAGAAAATAATCTCCCTGTCCTTTTCCGTCCAAGAGGTGGGTATATGAAAGATCCCATGCTGAAGAAATCATCGACCGAGGAGACGTGGCGCATTTTCAGAATCATGGCCGAGTTTGTTGAAGGTTTCGAGACGCTGTCGCGTGCGGGGCCGTGTCTGACGATCTTCGGATCGGCTCGAACTTCCGACAACCACGATGCATACAAGCTTGCCGAGTCAACCGCGCGGCTTGCGGCCGAGAAGGGTTACGGCGTGATTACCGGGGGCGGGCCGGGAATCATGGAAGCCGCAAACAAGGGCGCCGCGGAAGGAGGAGGTAATTCGATCGGTTTGAATATACAACTGCCCTACGAGCAGGTCCCGAACGAACATATCACCACCATGATCAACTTCCGATACTTCTTTATCCGCAAAGTCATGTTCCTGAAGTACACTTCGGCGGTCATTGTGATGCCGGGCGGTTTCGGTACGCTTGATGAGATGTTCGAGACGCTCACGCTTATCCAGACGCACAAGATATCCTACCTTCCTCTTATCCTGATGGGAGTTGACTTCTGGCAGGGCCTGCTCGACTGGCTTCGCACCAGGGCTCTCACATCGGACTACATTGTCGAAGAAGACATCGGGTTGATGACGTTGACCGACAGCCCCCGGAAGGCTATCGATACCATAAGTTCTTTCTATGAAAAGAGGGAGAGTGATAGAAACTTCCTGTGATCCCTGGTACCCAAAAAAGAAAAAGAAAACACAACACGTTTGAACTTTTCTATTGACAACGCACTTGCCATGGGTTATTATTATATTTAAAGGGAAATGCAAAGGACGAAAAAGAAGTGAACTTTACAAACAGGAATAGACAAATGGTGCGCCACCCCAAAGACGTGTTGTGTAGCTCTAACCGTCTCACCCAAATCCAAAAGGAGGTTTTCCTGTGGCAGTGAAGAAAAAGGCCGCCAAGAAGAAGGCGACAAAGAAGAAGGCCACGAGGAAAAAGGTGACAAAGAAGAAGGCCCCGGCCAAGAAAAAGGCCGTGAAGAAAAAGGCCACAAAGAAGAAGGCTGCAAAGAAGAAGGCCCCGGCCAAGAAAAAGAGTGCTGCGAAGAAGAAGAAATAGGGCCGAGGGATCGTTTTTATTTTCAAGAAGCGGAGGAGGCGCGTCCTTCTCCGCTTCTGCTTTTCTGAAGAGACCTTCCTTTTCTCCCCGTTTCCAAGGCCTTTTCAACCCGTTCGGCGAGCATTTCCGACAACCGAACTTGCAAATACATTCGGCATTGTGTAATTTTTAGTGGCTTAAATCGCAGATGTCCCTTCGTATGGTTCAATTCGCACATCATATCGCCGAAAAATTTCGTCTCGACGGGGAGTTGGCACGTCAGGTATGTGCCGCATTCAGCCGTAACGACTCTTCGTTCTTCCTGTCCGAGTATGTCCCTGATATTGCCACCGAAGTGGAGCTCGATCGGCTCTTCGAGATAGCGGATTTCCTCGGAGAGATGGCCGCTCTCGCACCAAAGCGTACGCGGGTGATAAATGCGCTGCGAAAGGCGGGCAAACTCACTGCTGCACAGGAAGAGAGAGCAAAGCTCTGCACCAACGGATACGAACTGGACGATATGCTGGCCGCGTATCGCCTCAACCCGCGCAGCAGAGGACAGCAAGCCCTGAAAAAGGGGCTCGGCGATCTTACCGACGTCGTGCAGGCACAGGAAATCGAAAAGGGGACCCTCGAGCAGCGAGCTGAAAAGCTTGTCGGTACACATTCCTCATTGAAAAACACTAATGACGTTCTCACGGGGGTGAAGGATATTCTTGTCGAGCGGTTCTCCTCCGATGAAACCGTTAGGGCGCTTGTTCGGGAGTTCGCCGGCGAAGAAGGGTTTCTTGAAGTCATTCCCAGGAAAAAGGAATCGCGTTTCCGGAAGTATGCCGGACAGAATCTTTCGCCGGCCGATGTTGCCGGAGAGGAGCTACTGTCGCTTCTTGTTGCCGAGGACCGCAAGGAAGTACGGGTCAAACTCGGTGTACAGCTCTTCCACGTAACGGAATTGCTTCGACAACACTTTCTCGAAAACCCCGACTCCATCGGGTTCGACCTCATGTGCGATGCGATAGACGAGTGCTGGGTCAGAAGCCTTCAGCCGATGGTGGAGAAGGATGTCAAGGGTCGGTTGCGCGCCGAATCCGAAGCCCTTGTCGCGAGCCGTATCAAGGGGGACTTCAGGAACAAGTCTTCGGAGAAGACAACCTCCGGGCATTTTCTCTCCGTGGGCTTCTTCGGAGCCCCTCACATGGGAATGGCCGCGTGCGGTCCGGATGGGCGGTTGTTGGGAGCAACCACATTGCGAAAAGCCGGGCAGGACAGGGCGGCTACCGCAAACCGCATCCATCAGTTCCTCTCCCGGTATCGATGCCGAACGATTCTCCTGCGCAAGGGCGAGGAAACTCCTCTGGTAAAGCCCCACGTGGAGCGAGCCGTTCGGTCGGCCGGATTCGACTGTGCCGTACTTGAGCATCCGTGGGACGAGCGTACGAGAAAACTCTCGGCCGGCGAGTGGATCCGTAACCAATTCGGGGACCTCGATCAGCAGATGCAACGCGCTTATGCGCTGGCTCTGTCGTATCTTCAACCGATTTCCCTCGTATCGGAAATCGGTGTCGACATGTTTGACCTTCATCCGCTTCAACACCTGATTTCACCTGCCACGCTGCGACGAATCGTGAGCCGGTGTACGGCACAGGCAAAGCTGGCACAGGGGCTTCCGGGAGGAAAAATCCCCGCTTACCTTGCCGATCTTTTCCCGGCGCTCACCCGCGAAAAAGCCGGCAAGATCCAGGCTCGCTTGCTGAAGTCTCCGCTTGCCTCCAAAGTGGAATTCTCCGAAGTTAACGGGACTGATGAAGACATCGTCCGGAACCTTGTTGGATACATTGTCATACCGACTTCTCCTCACCCTCTTGACCGAACCCGGGTGCACCCCGACCATTTCCAGTGGGTGGAAGAAATGTCCGAAGAGCTTGGATGCTCCGTTGAAGCCCTGATCAACGAGCCGGAACTCCTCAGGTCGCTTCGTACCGAAGACTATGTCAAAAGCATTTATATGGAACAGAGGCTGATGGGCCAACTCGCAGCGGGGCAACTCCACGCGCAGGGGACCCGGCCCAAGGCCGGCAGGAAGCTGAAGCTCTCCGAGATAAAGGAAGGGGCCATTGTGGCCGGGCGGGTAACCAATATCACGCCCTTCGGCGTCTTTGTCGATATCAATGCCGTGTGTGATGGTCTTGTTCACATCTCGCAACTGGCCGACGGCTACGTCGAGAACGCCGAGCAGGTTGTGTCCGTGGGTGAAGAAATAAATGTCAGGGTGGTCTCGGTGAACCCCAAGAAACGACGAATCTCACTCACTATGAAAAAGCTGGGGCAACTCGCCCCAAAAGTGCGGCCTTCCAAGGGACAACTCAGCAATCTCGCCGATCATTTCCGGAACCGCTGAACCTGTCGAAAACGTTACTACTCAGGCAGGTCGGGTCGGCCCGTCATTACAACGTACTCCGGGCCCAATCGAGAGGACTGCGAAGCGCCGGCGGCTGCACCTTGAAACAAGGCGGCGGAGCGTGGGGTTCGGCTTTCTCCGGGCATGTTCAGGACTGGATTTTCAGCTCTCCGGGACCCCGGCAGCTCGCGCAGGAACCCACCGGCGCTTCAGTAGGCACTCAACGCTACATTCTCTCCGGCGCCGTCACGCCCAGGAGTCCAAGCGTCATTCGGAGAAGATTCTTCACCCCCATGGTTAGAAGAAGCCGGGCCTTCGTCCGTGGCGAGTCGTCGGTAACGATGCGATGCTTCTGATAAAATTGATGAAAGGCTGCCGCTACGGTTTCGGCGTAGGAAGTCAGCTTTCGGGGTTCGACAGTCTCGGCGGCGAGCCTGACTACATGCGGAAACTCCGCCGCGATTTTAAGTATCTCCAGTTCTTCAGGCCGATCAAGCGCATCGGGCTGCGCGCCGGCAATCGCCTCCGGTGAATACCCGCGTGCCGCCGCGTGCAGCAGTACGTTGCAGGTACGAGCGTGGGCATACTGCACATAGTACACGGGGTTATCTTCGCTCCTTCTCACCGCCAGATCCATATCAAAATCGAAATGGCTCGACAGACGTCGCATCAGGAAGAAGTAGCGCGCAGCATCGACCCCAACCTGGTCAATCAGATCGGACATGGTCACGATCTCCCCCCGACGCTTTGACATGAGATACGGACGTCCATCTCTGATCAGGTTCACCTGCTGTATAATGAAGTTCTTGAATACGGGTTTCCGCAGTTCCAGCGCCTCGACCGCCGCCTCGAGGCGAGGCAGATATCCGTGATGATCGGGGCCCCAGAATGTATAGGATTCATCGAACCCCCGTTCCGCCTTCGCGACATGGTATGCAATGTCGGCCAGGAAATAGGTGGGTTCACCATCGCCCCGCACCATGACCCGATCCTTCTCATCTCCGAAGCCGGATGAGCGGAACCACCGTGCCCCGTCCGCCTCGTACACCAACCCTTTCTTTCCAAGAATATCCATGACGGCATCGGTCTGTCCCTCACGGTGCAGTATGCTTTCACGGAACCACGTGTCGTACTCCACCCCATAGGCATTGAGAATACGGCGTTGATCGATAAGGTTATACTCCAGAGCCCTCGTTTGGAAAAACTCTCCAAGATCGCGCTCTTCAAGCGCCTCGACCTCGGGACATTCCCGAACAATCCGCTGCGTCAGCTCCGTAACATATTCTCCTTCGTATCCTCCCTCGGGAACCGTTGCGCTCTTCCCCTTGCTCTGAAGATAGCGCGCGGCAAGGGAAGCCCCCAGCAGCTTGACCTGCCTGCCGTAATCGTTGACGTAGTACTCCCGTTTCACGCTGTTGCCGATCCATTCATGGAGACGCGCGGTTACATCGCCCACCGCCGCCGCCCGTGCATTCACCACCACCATCGGCCCCGTCGGGTTGGCGCTCACGAATTCCAGAAGTATGCTGTGCGGCACCCGCACCTGGTTGCGCCCGAAGTCTTCCGGCGCCGTTACCAGACGTCCCAGGAGATCATTAAGGTATTCCCTGCTCAGCCTGAAGTTGAGGAAACCGCCTCGCACCGTGCGCCCCAGCTCCGGGTCGGGTTCGATGAATGACCGATCCCACCTGAATGAGTCCATGAGGCGACGCGCTATCTCTGCCGGCGGCCTCTTCAGTGCTCGAGCCAGAGAGACGGGAAGAGGAGAACTGATATCGCCGAACGAGGGATTCTTGGGCTTCTCCACCACAACCTGTGCCGGCGTCAAGCCGATCTCCGGGAATACCTCAGTCACCGCGTCACGCAGTGAACGTGAGAGATACGACCGCACTTCCTCCTTCATTTCCCCTTCCCTTCGCCTTCCGTTCCACGCCTTTCGGTTTCCCGCCATATCGCATCCAGGCCGTAGTATTCCCTTACCTCGGGCAGCATCACGTGCACGACTACATCCACATAATCAAGAAGTATCCACCGCGACTCGCCGGCCCCTTCCACATGCCACACCCTGCCCTCCCGTTCCTCCACACCCTTGAGAATCGAATCGGCAATAGCCCTGTTGTGTACAATGTTGTTCCCGCCGCACATCACGACCCATTCGGCCGGAGCGCCCTTGCGTCGAAGATCAAACAGCTCGATCCCCTCCGCACCTTTGTCGGAAGCAAGCTCCGCCGCCAACGTCGCCAGTTCCTTCCCTCGCGGCGAACGTGCGTCCCTGCTCATTGGATCAACCTTTGAAAATCGTGACCAACAACTACCGTTACATCACGACCGCCCTCGGTGTCACGCAGCAAAATCACCCGGTCGGGACTAACGCCCAATGCCTCTCCGACTTCCCGGGCGATCGTCATGTCGCCCGACCTGGACACCACCAGGGTGAATGGATAGTCGAAACTGGAAGCGTTACCGATCTCGTCATTTCGCACGTCAAACCCGCTCGAACGAATCACTTCGGCAGTCTTCCACGCTGCATCGGACACCCCGCACCCGTTCAGTACCTGAACGCGTCCAATATGAGGCACCAAAACGTCGGATTCCTCAGACGAAGCACCTCCCCCACTCCTTCGGTACATGCCGATGGCCACGGCCACCGCCATAATAACCGCTACGACAAGGAACGTTCCCAGATTACGCATCGGTCAAAACAGGTCCTTATCAAACAGGTCGAACCCCGTGCCGTTGCTTTCGTGCAGGTCATCGAATCGAATGATGACGCGGGGTCGGATACTTCCGGCTCGTCTGCCGAATCGAATTCCGGCACGAAACCACACGAGGCTCTTCCAACGATCAGCACACTCCGATATCGACGACTGTCGGTGAATGAGTTCCGATTTCGTCGTCTCCGAACAAAGCGTAGCTGAGCACTACGATCTCGTCACCAACTTCGCCCAGACGGGCGGCAGGGCCATAAAGCTCGACCCCTCCCGTACCTTCCGGCATTTCGATCACGTAGGTGCGAAACCTGGCTCCGTTTGCCGCATTCAGCACGTCAACGGCCTCATTGGGCAAAATCCCGCTTCGATCGAGGTAGGCCTTGTCCAGGCCAATACTTCCCTCGTAGTGGAGACTGGTCGCGGTTATCCGCAGCCCCTTCATCTTTGCCTTCAACATGGTTCTCAACATGGTTCCTGCCCCTGCTCCCTTCGTCGCCTATCGCAGCGGAAAGCCGCAGCCGATCCTCAGGCTCGTACTGCCCCCGCTGAATCGTCGAAGCGCCGAGTTGCTTTCCTTCTGTATCTGCAAATGAATATCGATGCTGCTCCAGGCCATGTCCAGCGGGAGGAGAACAAACAAAAAGAACGGATACCCGTAGAACCCTTTTCCCTTCATTTCGGCGATGAGGGCAAACGTGCCGTATCCCGCAAAGCTCAGAGCGCCGACAGCCATGGCACCACCCTTGAGATACTGCTTCCGCTTCAACTGGTGAAAGCCGGGAAGAAAGAAGTTGTGTACCACCGCCCACTGCTCCTGAGAAGGGCCCGCCGAGGAATTGTAACGCATATCATCATTGGTAAGTCCCCTCCGCCTGTTTGCCAGCCACTCTTCCCGGCTCAAGTGAAGTTCTTTCCAGGGCTCGCTGAAAAACTCCGTCATGGTTACTCCGGCCCCCAGGATCCTCTCCACCGTTTCCATGGACATTCCCGATTCCTGAATCTGCTGCCACTCCTTCATCGACAAACCCAATTTATCGGCCCGGTCTCGCTCCGAATCCCATTCCCTCTTCACGAGGGGATCGCCCGGTTGAGCGGCAGCCGGGCCGCAGAAGCAGACCAGTGCCGAGCCGAGAAGCCACAGCCGGCACCGCTTCACCATCCCCTGTGGTGGAAATATGCATGGCGGATTCCGCGTCGGCAACCTTCCCCCTACTCGAGACTTTCCGCTTCCCGGGTCTGCAGCAACCGAAGAACGGCGTTTTCCAGTATAGTAGACCAGGCCCGCGATACAGCAGCCGGAGTCGACTCACACCATGCACCGCACGCCCGGACCCTCTCAAGCTGTCGGATACAACTCACCACCGCCCGTTGGAACAAGAGCGAATGTGAAACACAGCATCACTGCCGTCGGGCATCCATCGACGATCTTCGCATCCAGGCCAATCCGTGAAAAATACATTCCCCGGTCTGTTCCACGCACAGGAACACATGTCGGCCTGTGTGAACTCCCGCTCGATCGGCTCAGACTTTTGAACATCCCGCGGTGCAACGAACCCCGGCTCAGCAGGTAAGATGAAAACAGGCCGCGGTAGGAACCGAGCGATCCCGCTCGTTGTAGAACCGTACTGCCTTCCCGGTAGGAGCGGACTGAAGAAGGATGCCCTTCTTCTCCAATTGCCGTTCCAACTCAGGCGCCGGCTTCATCAGCCCGTAAGCACCCGTTCCGGCCACAACTAATCGGGGGCGGCTCGCAATCACCGCCTCGATATCCTCTCGTAGGAGGCAGTGTCCCCTCGTGCGTCACCATGCGCCCTCCACGCTTCCATCGGGAAAAATGATAATGTCGGAGCGATACACTCGCCCCGCCACCTTGATGAACCCGAATCGATACTCCTCAATCATGGTCTCAAAACCTGTTTGAAGAAAAGGGATTGTGCGGAAACAACCGCACGGAACCCGCTCGATTCTCGAGCGGGTTCCGTGCGGGCCGGCGGGGCAGGCCCGCCACGCAAAACTGGCATTTGGGACCATGCCCGCGCAAGCGAACGGCCGTTGGAGTCAAGCGGCGGGTGAGCGGGGTGTCGGGTGTAGTATTTTTTACAGTTCGTCGGTTCCGGCACCGCATCGTCCGGTCCCGCACACTACCATCGGCCAGGCTGCCCCGGCAGGAGATGCGAACGTGAGCACGACCCGGAACATCAGGAACTTCTCAATCATTGCCCACATCGACCATGGAAAATCAACCATTGCCGATCGGTTTCTGGAAATCACGGGAACCGTGGACAAGCTCAAGATGCAGGACCAGTTCCTCGACGCCATGGATCTGGAGCGGGAGCGAGGCATTACGATCAAATCGCATCCTATTCGCATGGAATACCGGGCGGACGACGGCGAGGTCTATCAACTGAATCTCATTGATACGCCGGGGCATATCGATTTTTCATACGAAGTCTCCAAATCCCTGGCGGCCTGTGAGGGCGCAATCCTTGTTGTGGACGCCACTCAGGGGATTGAGGCACAAACGCTGACCAACATTTACCTCGCGCTTGATCAGGACCTGACCATTGTTCCCGTAATCAATAAGATCGACCTGCCCTCTGCTCATCCGGACAACGTTGCCACGCAGATCAGTGAACTTCTGGGCGTAGAGAAATCGGACTGTACCCTCTGCAGCGCGAAATCCGGTGAGGGAATTGCCGAAATTCTCCACCGCATCGTGAAGGAAATACCGCCTCCCCGGGAAGAGTCCGGCGCTCCCCTGCGTGCCCTTATTTTCGATTCGTTGTACGATCCATTCAAGGGAGCCGTCGCGTACGTGCGGATCTTCGACGGAGTTGCCCGCCGGGGAGAAAGGGTCCGATTCTTCGCTCATGACCGCGAGTACGAGATCTCCGAAGTCGGGCATTTTCGGATTTCCCGCATACCCGATGAGCAACTCAACGTTGGGGAAGTGGGATACGTTGTCGCCAATATCAAGAGCGTGGAGGGAACGAAGATCGGCGACACAATCACGACGGTCCGCGGGGGCGCTGAAAGTCCGATCGGCGGTTACAAAGAGGTCAAGCCCATGGTTTTCAGCGGAATATACCCGGTCGAAAAGGATGACTATGAAGGTCTCAGGGCGGCCCTTGACAAGCTACAGCTCAACGATGGGTCGATTTCGTTCGAACCTGAAACGTCGAATGCACTCGGGTTCGGCTTTCGTGCCGGTTTCTCCGGGTTGCTTCACATGGAAGTCGTCCAGGAACGGCTCTTCTCGGAATACGGCGTCAACATCATAACTACCCTGCCCAACGTTCAATACCGGGTGGTCCTGGCCGACGGAACCGAGAAATCCATAGAGAGCCCCGCCGAGCTTCCCGAGGCTCAGTACGTTAAGTCGATTCTGGAGCCGCTGTCCCGTGTTCAAATCGTGACACCTTCGGACTATGTCGGCGCCGTAATGAAACTGGCCGAACAACGACGAGGCAAGATGATAACCATGGAATACCTTGAGCCTACTCGTGTGTGTCTGCATTACCACCTTCCGCTCTCCGAGCTGATCATCGACTTCTTCGACAAGCTCAAGAGCTGCAGTCGAGGCTATGCATCCATGGATTACGAATTCTCGGGCTTTCAGGAGGGCAATCTCGTCAGGGTGAACATCCTGCTCAACGGCTCTCCGGTCGATGCTTTTTCCTCAATCGTGCACCGGGACCAGAGCTATGCCTATGGTCGCGAAATCACCTCCCGGCTGAAAAGGCTTATCCCTCGACAGGCTTACGAAGTGGCGATCCAGGCATCAATCGGCTCTCGGGTCATCGCTCGAACCACGGTCAAGCCCTTTCGCAAAGACGTTACCGCCAAATGCTACGGTGGCGACGTCACACGGAAACGAAAACTGCTGGAGAAGCAGAAGGAAGGCAAGAAGCGCATGAAGCACGTCGGAAACGTGGAGATTCCCCAGGAAGCATTTCTCGCCGTCGTACAAAGAGGACAGAAGCCGTCATGAACAGTAACACTTCCGCACCTGAGCCCGGGGATGCTTTGACCGTTGGTTTCAAGATAACGACCAGACTCCTTCTGGTGCTGGTCCTGGCCCTCCTGCTGAAAACGTGGTGTGTGGATACAGTGAAGGTCAAGACGGCACAGATGTCGCCGGCAATCCTCAAGGGGGACAGGATTCTGCTCTTCCGCCTCGGATACGGAAGTTCCCCGGGGGGAGTTGCCGGCCCGCGCGCGAACCAGGTGGCGGTATTCAGTGATCCGGGCCGGCCTCAAGAGTACCGATGCCTCAGGGTTGTCGGGCTGGGAGGAGATTCCGTTGAGATCATCGACGGGAAATTCGTCAATCGTTCCCGGGAACTGAAAAACTCCTATGGACTCGACGAATCCGAAGAATTGCTGCCGGCCTCATATTCACCCAGAGACCATATGGCGCCCTACCGGGTACCGCGCAAGGGAGATCACTTCCTACTTGACTCGCTTACTCTCAGGGATCTGGTATTCCTCGCCCTGATCATCAGGCATGAAAATCCGAAGAAACAGTATTACCTTCGGCCCCTGGTGTATGAAGATGGAGAGCCCGTGCAGGACTGCGACCTCAGCGAGTTCACGCTCTACAAGGGTTCGATTGACTCCATTCCCGACAACCTGGCCTTCGACGCCTACTTCTGGCAACGGTTGCGGGAATACCTCAGTCGGCGAAGCGAAGCCGGGGAACTCAATCTGACGCTCTGGCTGGAAGAAGACGGGAATCACGTTGCCGAATACCGCGTGAAGCAATCGTATATTTTTCTTCTTGCCGATAACTGGAAAACAGGATACGATTCCCGCTACTTCGGCCCCGTCGGCACGACCACCCTTCGGGGCAGGGCGCTGTGCGTTTTGTGGTCGTGGGACGATACCACCGCGGGACCGGCTTCCCTTCGGGCAGGCAGGATTGTGAAGCTGATCAGGTAATCATTCGGGCACAGGTTTGAGCAAGTGAGAAAAGCACGAACAAAGAGGGCCTATTTCGGCCGTTTCGGAGGGCAGTTCGCCCCGGAGACGCTCATGCCGGCGCTGCATGAACTGCAGACCGCATTTGCGGCCTTTAGAGGCGACCCGACGGCCCGCGAGGAGTACCGGAGACTTCTTCGAGATTACAACGGGCGGCCTACGCCGCTGTATTTTGCCGAAAGCCTCACGCGAAAGCTCGGCGGAGCCAGGATATATCTCAAACGAGAAGACCTCAACCATACGGGTGCTCACAAGATCACCAACTCGCTCGGCCAATCTCTGCTTGCCCGACACATGGGCAAGAAGCGGCTCATTGCCGAAACAGGTGCGGGACAGCACGGTGTCGCGGTTGCCACCGCCGCGGCCCTTCTGGGCATGCGTTGCGATGTCTACATGGGCACGGTTGACATGGCGCGCCAGCGTCCCAACGTCTTCCGAATGGAGCTTCTCGGCAGCAAGGTGGTGGAAGTGGACGCCGGGGGCAAGACGTTGAAGGATGCCGTCAACGAATCAATGCGGGATTGGACGCGCACCGTGCGCGACACGCACTATGTACTTGGCTCTTCGGTCGGCCCCCACCCCTTCCCCGCCATTGTCAGATACTTCCAATCCATAATCGGCAGGGAAACGAAACGTCAGATCGTCGGGAAAGAGGGGAGGCTGCCCGACGAAGTAGTCGCGTGCGTCGGGGGAGGCTCCAACGCAATCGGCATGTTCAGCGCCTTCATTCCTTTCGAATCAGTGAAGCTCACCGGCGTCGAAGCGGGAGGAAAGGGCTTGCGGGGGACGCGGCACGCGACACGGCTCACTCCAACTTCGTACTCGCGTGAGGGGGTCTTGCACGGTTCATATTCCTACGTTCTTCAAGATCGGCACGGACAGATAGGAACTACGCACTCGGTGTCGGCGGGGCTGGACTACAGCGGCGTGGGGCCTGAGCATTCCCACCTTTACGAAACCGGGAGAGCACACTACGACTACGCCACGGACCGGGAGGCAATGGAGGCGTTTCGCACGCTGAGTGAGTACGAAGGGATTATTCCCGCGCTTGAATCGGCTCACGCCGTGGCGTATGCGATGAAGAGGGCTCCGCGCATGTCCCGCAAGCAGATAATGGTCGTGAATCTCTCCGGTCGCGGAGACAAAGACATTTTTCATGCAGCCGAATACATGGGTTTGACAATATGAACCGATATCGGCGAACATTCGAGCAACTGAGGCAGCGCGGGGAGACCGCGTTCATTCCCTTTGCGGTAGCGGGGGACCCCGACATTGCCACCAGCGAAGCTGTCTTTGCGACGTATGTCGATCACGGCGCCGATATTCTGGAAATCGGCTACCCGTTTTCAGATCCCATAGCCGACGGTCCCGTGAATCAGCGGGCCGCGGCCAGAGCAATCGCCGCGGGGTTGACACCGGCTCGGTTCTTCCGACTGCTTCGCGGAATTCGTGCTCGCACGGATATCCCCATGGGATTACTTCTGTATACGAACACGATCATGCACTCGGGAGTCGAAACCTTCTGTTCCCGCGCCGCGGATGCCGGTGTGGACAGTCTCCTGGTGGCGGATCAACCGCCCGAGGAATCGGGCGAATTGACCAGCGTTATGAAACGACACGGTCTCTCCACCGTGCATATCGTGAGCGAGTTGACTCCCCCGGAGAGGATCCGGCGTATCTGTCGGAGTGTTGACGGTTTTGTTTACGTAGTCAGCCGTCTCGGCCCCACGGGTACGCAATCGGATTTCAGCAGCACGGTCGCGGAAACGCTGCGGCGGCTTCGCGCACATTCCGAACTTCCGCTCTGCGTCGGTTTTGGCATTTCAACGCCCGAACACGTCGGGGCGGTGAAGAGGGCGGGGGCCGACGGAGCAGTGGTGGGAAGCGCCCTTGTCAGGTTGATCGAAGAGAACCCGAAGGGAGGCAAGCGTTTGCTCTCCGAACTGGGACGTCGCGTCGCCGCGTACAAACGAGCAACGAGGTGAAGGGAAACATGCAAACGCCCGATCTTTCTTCAGTCTCCTCCGCACTGGAAGCTCTGGAGGAGACAATCGTCTCGAAGCTCATCGACCGCGCTCAGTTCAGGCACAACATTCGGGTGTATGAACCCGGACGCAGCGGGTTCGCCGAAGAGGAGCATGTGAGTCTGCTTGATCTTCGACTTCGATTTCAGGAACACATGGACGCGGAATTCGGAAGGTTTGAGGTCCCCGAAGAGCGTCCGTTCAACACCAACCTGCCCGAGCCGAAACGCAACGTACGGGTCCGGGAAACCGGATTGCACCTAAACGGCTACAACTGCATCAACCTCACTCCGCATATCAAAGACAGCTACCTGGCTCTCGTTCCATGCATCTGCCGGCCCGGCGACGACGGTCAGTACGGATCAAGCGTGGAGCATGATGTCTATGCACTACAGGCCGTTTCACGCAGGATACACTTCGGAGCAATGTACGTTGCCGAATGCAAGTATCAGCAGCACCCGCGAAAATGGGGTGCACTGATCGCCCGGGGAAACGTCGAAGGTCTGTGGGAAGCTCTCACGCGCAAAGACGTGGAACGTGCGATACTGGCACGCGTGGGAGACAAAGTTGCCCGCGCCCAGAGCCTGGTCAATACGAAGGTCAGACATACGATTGATCCGGAAGTCGTTCTTCGGTACTACCGCAACCATATCATCCCCCGTACCAAAGAGGGAGAGGTCCTGTACCTGCTGAATCGACGGTAGAAGACTGTTGCGCTTTCCGCGGGTGATCGCTGCCCTCACAGCAGTTTCAGAAACCTGGAAGGCTCCAGTTTTCTCCGCCTTCCGTACAGCTCTTTTTCCTTCACCGACACCAGGAAAAGTCTCTCGCCGGCCCGGGTAAGCCCCACGTAGAAAAGCCGCCGTTCCTCCTCCAGATCACACTCCGTCCGGAGCTCAGCCCCCTTTCTGCCTGTCTTGCTCATCCACCCGGCCGGAAACAGACTTTTTCGCGGCCGGAGCGACGAAAGGCTGTAGTGCGGGAGAAGCCCCTCCTCCAGGTCACAGAGGAATACCACGGGAAATTCCAACCCCTTCGCCGCATGAATCGTAAGCACATGAGGCTGGAGAGCCCCGTCGGACAAGCCGGGAACCAGCCGTTGACGTGCCCATTCTCTGGTGGTATTCAGACGGAACAGCAAGGCCAGGTCCGAGGCGACGATTTCGTGGTCCCGGTACAACCGTCGGGCAGCCTCGCCCATCTTCGCAACCATTTCCTCCTGGGTTGCACACCGTATCACGTGCGGGCGTACGCCCCGCTCTTTTCGGGATTCCGCAAACCTTCCCGAGCGCAGCACTTTCCGATAGGCAGGCGGCTTGTTGCGAAAAACTCGATTCGCCGATCGTAGAATGGCGGGACGACTGCGATAATTGGTCTGCAGCTTCACGATCCGTGCGCCATGGAAGACCTCGGCAAAAGTCAGAGTCGGGCCGATATCGGCCCCTCTGAACGCATAGATCGCCTGATCGTCGTCACCCACGGCAAAAACGCGATTTTCTCCCCGCAGGAGGCTCTGCAGCATCGCGATCTGAACCGGATTGGTATCCTGGAACTCGTCAACCAGGATCGCCCGAAAACGTCCACCATAATGATCGGCCACATCGGTGTGCACCTGGAGAAGCTGCAGTGTTGCGCGGATCATATCGGAGAAATCCCAGCAGCCTCTTTTTTCCTTGCTCAGACGCACTCTGTCGGCAACACGATCGAGCAACTCGCGTCCCCCGGGGGTAAGGTACTCCAGACGACTCGGATGAACTTCGCGTGTTGCAAGCAGGTCATCCAGTTTTCGCAGGTCCCCACCCAGGGCTGCCCGTTCCGCCTTCGATGTGATGTTTCCGAGGCATTGCAGCCGATCCCGTCCGCTCCAGAGCCGCGGAGCCGAGTCGTATCCCTCACGTTGGTAGTTCGGTACCCCCCCAACCTGTTCGCGGAGTATCCGGGCTCCAAGTCCATGAAAGGTCGTGACAACAGGAAACCCGCCGTCACCCCGCCGCTCGCCCAGTAACCTGCCCAGACGCTCGGCCATCTCTCCGGCGGCCTTGCGCGTGAATGTCAGTGCCAGTATACTTTCCTTCTCCAGCCCCGAGAGGCACAGATAGGCTACGCGCCTCGTCAAGACGGTCGTCTTGCCGCAGCCGGCTCCGGCCAGCACGAGAGTGTGCCGTCCCGCGTCGGCGGTGACAGCGTCGCGCTGCTCGGGATTCAGCCCCCCCACAATTGCATCAACCGTCAGCATGTCACAAGGTCCCGGCAACAAACCGCTCCGCTTCCGGCCGGGGTGGATTCAATCTTCGGTACGGCGTTTTCGGCCCGCGGTTTCGCATGATGCCCCTCAAAAACTAATTTATAGGTACTCACGACCCTTTCTCATACGCAACCAGCGGAGCGATTTCACCATGTCGCACACGATTATTCGTAAACCGGTCGGGAACTTCTTCATCAAGCGGTCCCTGCAGATGCGTCTGATCACCAAAATCGTCATTGCCGTAGTCGTTTCGACGCTGGTATGTGTCGGAACCTTGCTCCTCACCTACTTTGTCAAATACCAGGACATCGCCTTCTACCAGGTCATCCTGGATCATAACATGGATATCCCTCCCCGGTTCGACATTTTCAGTATCATTGTACCAAGCCTTGTTGTTGCCTCCCTGGTTAACGTGGTTGTCGCCGTCGGCATCGGACTCTACGCTTCGCGGAAGTATGCGGTCCCTATTTACAAGCTGGAGCAATGGGTCGACCTGCTCAAGCAGGGGAAGATGACCGCGACACTGCAATTCCGAGAGAAAGAGGAATTCAGAGAGCTTTCGAGTCACTGTAACCAGCTCTCTTCCTCGATGCGCGAGAGGTTTCTGGGAATCAAAAAATCGGTCCAGCAACTGCGCAAACGGGTCGGTGAGAGCGAAGAGCTGAAAGCCGTCGAGGACCATCTCGAAACCATGCAGTTGGAGATCGGTCCGATCGAAGTTCACACCACCTTCCACCGGATACCCGAAAGCAATGAGGACACTTGATCGATAGTGCCGACGGAAACAACGCCCGGCGAAGCTTTTCCCGGACTCTTCCAAGAGTCGCGAATGCGTGAATCGAACAGGGGGGTACCGCGCCTGAGACTGATGCCGCCGGTTCTCCAACGGGTACCTGGAATGAATCCCGCTCCGGTGCAACGAATTACCGGAACATGCGCGATTCCCCTTCAAAGTGATTTGATAAGCTCTTCAACATAACGTGCGATTGCCGGAGAAGCGGTAAGCCCCGGAGACTCAATGCCGACAAGGTTGACAAGGCCGGGAATGCCCCGCGCACCCTCTTCGGTAATTACGAAATCCCGAAACGGCTCACCGGGCCCCTGCAATTTCGGTCGTATGCCCGCCATGTCGGGTGTGAGGTCCCCTTCATGAAGAAAGGGGAGATACACATGGGCGGAATCGAGGAATTCATCCTCATGCGCCGGGTCAACGTCGTAGTCTTCACGTTCGACATAGAAGGCGTTGGGGCCGAGCCGCAGGGCCCCGTCAAGCGAAAGTACTACATGAATTCCCAGACTGACCGTGCCGGGCGTCGGGTAGATCAGGTGCGATACCCTGCCCCTGAACCTGTTGGGAAGTCTGAAGTACTCACCCTTGCAGGGCCTGATGCGATACCCGGCCGCGTCAATATCAATCCCGGCCATTGCAGCGACGGTGCCTGAGGAAAGGCCGGCCGCGTTGACCACCACCGGGCTCTCGAGAATCATCCCGTCCCCGTCGATGTCTCTCACCTCGACCCGCAGCCGCGCGCCCGTTGACGCGATTCCCGACGCCTCACAACCGTAAGCAATGGTTGCTCCTCGCTGCTGTGACTCCTGTTCGAAGAACTTCATGAGAGCATGGGTATCCACAATGCCGCTGGAGGGGCTGTAAAGGCAGGCGGATGATGTGATCTCCGGCTCCAGCCGGGTCGTTTCTTCACGGGAAAGAAATCTGAGGTCGGGAGCGCCGTTGCGCAGTCCCGTTTCCAGCAGTTGCTCAAGCTTCGAACGGTCTTCGGCTCGTTCCGCTACAACAAGTTTGCCCAGCCCGCGAAAAGGGATGCCGTTACGACGGCACAGCGCATACAACTCCGCATTTCCTTCGACACACAGCCTTGCCTTGAGTGAATCCGAAGGATAGTAGAGCCCGGCGTGGATTACTTCGCTGTTGCGCGAGGAGGTCTCGCGGCCGAAGGACCGGTGCCGCTCGACGACAACGACTTCGCTGCCCGCTGCACAGAGACGAGAGGCAACCGCCAAACCGACTACTCCCGCCCCTATGACGGTGACGTCGGTCTGCTCGACAATCATGCCGGATCGAACCGTCGCGCTTGAACCGCTGTACGCCCTACCAGCATTGCTGCCAATCGAGATACTTCTCGTCCTTCTTCTTCATCCACGAATCCAGAGCCGGGGGAAGATCGCACAGGCGATTCTCGATGAGTTCCACATACTCCAGATTCATCTTCGGCAGGTCCGCGGGCAGACCCTTGAGTTCATTGCCCTGCATGTAAAGCTCTTTCAGCGAACTCAGTGAGGAGAAGTTCGCCGGCAGGCTTGGAATGGTGTTGTTCCGCAGGTGGAGATACCACAGATTCTTGCAGCCAAGTATCTGAGAAGGGAATTGCTCCAGGTCGTTATTCCTGAGATCCAGCTTCTCCAGCTTCGTCAGGTTCTTCATCGATTGAGGAAGCGAAGTCAGAGCATTGTTCCCCAGATTCAGCTCACGCAGCTCGGTGAGGCGCCCGATTTCTTCAGGAAGCCGCTCGATTCCGTTATGAGCAAGCGCAAGGTAACGCAACTCGGTAAGCCCGCCGATCGCGGGAGGTACCCGTTTTACAAACGACTCGGCAACATCTTTGCTGGAAAGATCCACCCACCTGATGCGTCCCTCCTCGGACCGCGTGATACTCTCGATACTCACGCCGGTAATATCGTTGGAATCGAGAATCGCACGAACAATCGAGACGTCTTCCAGATAATCCTGTGCTCCCACGGTCGTGATACACAACACAACTGTCAGGCATGATACCAGGCGCATACCTACCTCCCTGAAAAAGATACTTCTCCTCCACTCGGATTTCGGTGCTCCATCCCCTACCCAATATATACATGATGCAGGATTGGATTTCAAGACGCGGACCGGGCTCACTCGCCTCATCCTTCACCGCCCCGGAAGAGGTACCAACGGCCCCCGGGCAGCGTTTCAAGTCTAAGGCAGGATTCCTTCCTGCATCCAAGGCCTGATCAGAGCCCTGAGCGGGGCCTCCCGCCTCAGGAACTCCTCCGCGGCTCCTCCTCCGGCAGTGCCACAATCTCCGAACGCTCCAGCACCACCTCATCCGGAAAGCTCTCCCGTCGGAACGTCCCGGTGAAGGGCCTGATAATCTCTCCGCTCGCCGATACACTCGTGGGGCTCTCTTTCCGCGTCACTGTATGCCGGCTCTCACTGCTCTTGTTGACACAGAAAAGCATGGAGCGACTCCGATCGTCACAGCTCTTCCTCAGAAACAGTATTGTACCGTCAAGCGGTGAAATCGCCTCCCAGTGTCCTTCATCCGAAAGCACCCGGTCCGATACCTTCCACCTGTTGCATGCCGCTACCCAGTCGCCCAGATCCCATCGCCGCTCATCGACGTCACAAGGACTCCCCTTCACTACATCCATGCGCGTTACCGCGCCCGTCTCATACCCCATGGGCATCAGCAGCCCCTTGGAGAACACCGCCGCAAGCACGTATCTGTTTTTCTGCATTTCCAGAGTACCGGGTTTCTCCGAAGCGAGGCGGGGTGTGTCGTGAGACTCCGGGAAGCTCACCGAAGGGGCGATACGGCGATGTGCCGTGTGCTGCTCGATACACCAGGGTTCATCGAACCGCCAGTATTTCGAAGAATTGAACAGAAAGTCGAACCCGCACTCCGAAAGGGCCGCAACCTCCCGGAGCGAACACCCCAGCGTCTCGGCCAGAAACATCGTTCCGGGATGGCGTCCTTTCGCCGATCCAATCAACCACTGCCACAGCGGCGCCGGAACCTGATAGGCCGCATCGCAGCGAAATCCCTCAAACCCCATGCCCTGGAAAAACGAAACCATGCGATCCCAGTACGCCCACAGTTCTTCACGACAACCGGCCGATTCATTGTTGACAATTGCCAGGTCGCCCCATACCGTCACCTTCTTCGGATCGTCGGGATCCACCGCATAGGGACTTCGCACCTCTCCCTTCTCATCGTATGAATACCACTCCGGATGCGTCCTCCGCAGCACGGCGTCTTTGGCCGTATGGTTGATCACCAGGTCCATCGCGACCTTCAGTCCCCTGCCGCGACAGTCTTCCACAAACCGTCTCAGGGGCGTCCAGTCGGATGGGTTTTCCTCCCGGCCAGCAAAGAGAGGATTGAGCCGGTAGTAATCCTTGACCGCATAAAGACTGCCGGAAAAGCCCGTTTCGTGGAAAGGGTTCACGAACACCCAGTTGAACCCCATATCCGCCGCGCGGGCCGCCGATCTGCTCCATTGGTCAATGGAATCGAAGTGACGCGGGAAGAGGTTGAAAATCACCGGTGATTTCGTGTCCATGCTACAACTCCCCACCGAGGACAACGTTGTCTATCAGACGTGTGTTTGTCTCCGCCGTGCGGCAAGCAAGAGCCACCAGCGCCGTCGTATCGACGTAGCGAAGAGGTTGAAGTGTGACGGTGTCCACAACTTCCGCATACTCCAGGTTCAGCAGGGATGCCGACTCCAGCTTCCGGACAACGTTTCTCCCGATTGCTCCCGCATCGCGCTCCCCGCGTTCAAAGGCTTCCCGTGCGGAGCTCAACCCGGCATAGATCAGCGGTGCCTGGGCCCGTTCCTCAGCGGAAAGATACCGATTGCGCGAACTCATCGCCGGCCCGTCATCTTCCCTCACGATCGGCCCCACGATCAGTTCCAGGGGGAGGTTCAAGTCCCTCACCATCCGTTTCAACACCACCGCCTGTTGAGCGTCTTTCTGCCCGAACACGGCCAGGTCGGGCCCCACAATGTTGAACAACTTCAGCACGATGGTGGTAACCCCGCGGAAATGCCCCGGTCGCCGGGCTCCACAGAGCCCCTCGGTAAGCCCTTCGACCGACACAAATGTTGCGTACCCCGAAGGATACATAACACGGTCATCGGGCGCAAAGACCACATCACACCCCCCCCGCTCCGCCGCCGCACAGTCCTCATCAAATAATCGAGGGTAGTGCTCGAAGTCCTCTTGAGGACCGAATTGTTCGGGGTTGACGTAGATGCTCAGAACCGTTACGTCGCACCGTCCGCGGGAGAGAGCCACCAGTGACAGATGACCCTTGTGCAAAGCGCCCATGGTAGGGACAAACCCCACACGCGCTCCGTGCCGACGCACACCGGCGCGCCACTCCCGCATCCGGTTCGGATCGCGAATAACTTCCATACGGACTCTCCGCTACGGCCTCCGGCCTCTCCCGTGAAACGGCTTTACCGATTCTTCCCCGCGGCACCCCCCAGCCTGGCACGTTCTCGAGCACCAAGGGGACGGTAGAAATTCAGTCCGGGGCCGGCTTGCACAATCTGCTCGGTAATCTCTTGCAGGTCACACGCATTTTCCACAAAATCGATATCATTCGTATCTATCACCAATACGGGCGATTCGGTATGGTGAAAGAAAAAATGGTCGTAGGCGCGGTTAATCGCGGCAAGGTAGGCCTTGTCCATACCGAATTCATAGTCACGCCCCCGTTTCTCAACACGCTGGAGAATCCTCTCCGTGGACGCCTGAAGATAGATGACGAGTTCGGGGCGGGCGATCCGTGCCTCCAGAATCGCCGCGATGTTGTTGTAAAGCGCAAGTTCCTGGTCATCAAGATTGATGCCCGCAAAAATACGGTCCTTGGCGAACATGTAATCCGCCACCGTTACGTCATGAAAGAGATCCTGCTGCATGGCCTCTTGAGTGAGCTGGCGGTAGCGCGAAAGCAGAAACCAGATTTGAGTCTGGAAAGCATTGGCGGTACGATCTCGATAGAATGCCGGCAGAAATGGGTTTTCCTCGACTTTTTCAAGAACCGTCCGCGCATCAAACGCTGACGCCAGGAGCCGGCAGAGGGAGGTCTTGCCGACCCCGATCACTCCTTCGATCGAGATATAGGAGTACTTGAGTCGTTTCGCGGGTTCTGCTGTGCTCATGAGAGCCGGGCGCACCCCTCATTAGGGTGAGACGAAACGGATTACCTGCCCCTCCAACCTCTCATCGGATTCGCTCAGGATCATCCCGGCGGTACCCCCCATACCCGGAATACTCAGCTCGGGCTCTACGTCGACTATCCCCGTCAGACAGTAACGTCGCGTCCGAATTCCGGGATGAGGTATCACGAGATTCTCCTCCCGCACAATATGCTTGCCGTAGACCAGAATATCCACGTCCGCACTCCGCGGCTGCCTCGCTCCCTTCCCCGTTCGACCAAGCCGCCGCTCAAGCGCCTCGCACTCTCCCAGCAGCATGTGAGCATCCTTCTCGTAGCCGCCGGAGACAATCACGTTCATGAACCACGGCTGCTTCGAAGCCACCTCTACCGGCTCGGTCTCCATAAGCCGTGAGGTCCGGATAGGTTGATCGAGAATTCTCCTGACCCCGTCAAGCATCATTTCTACATGTTCCACCCGGGGTTCTATATTCGAACCAAGGCTCAAAATAACTCTCGACATGGCATTCGCTTTCCCTCCGCCGGCTTCCCGGCAATCGCCGCCGCACTTCGAGCTTCACGCGAGACTCCCCGCCACAAACCCGCCCTCGCCACCATGCGAATCGCACCCTCGTCCTTGTCGTTTCAAGGGTCGGACCGAAAGCCCACGGTTTTAACCTCGCCGAACCGTTCAAGACCCGGGAAAACGGCCGATTTCCCGCCGACAACAACAATCGCAAAGGCGGGAGAACTCAAGTGGCGGGCCACAGCCTCGGCCACGTCCCCGCGGTCCAGACAACTCACCCTTTCATCGAACAGTTCCACATGCGAATTGTCCCGCCCGAAAAATCGCAACCAGAGGAGCTTCTCGGCTATATTGCCGATACCCTCAAGCTGAATCGCCAGATTCCCTTTTGCATACTCCCTGGCCTTTGCAAGCTCTTCCTCTCCGGGTCCCTCACAGCCGAATTTCCGATACTCCTCCAGCACCGACCGCAGTACATCGAGGGTTTGACCCGACTGCGTCGTAGTCCCGATGGAGAAAACCCCCGCGGTTGTCCCGAAAGAGATTTGTGAGCCGATTCCATAGGTCTTTCCCTGCTCGGCCCTCACGCGCGCCGTCAGGCGCGACGAGAAATTGCCGCCGCCCAGTATGTAATTGGCCAACGATAACGCAAGCCTGTCTTCGTCCAACTCTCCGGGAACAGGATGGCCCAGCATTATTGTTGCCTGGGTAAGGCCCGGTTTGTTCACAAGTCTTACCCGCGAGTTCGTGGTATTCGGCAGCGGCAGGGGGCTTTGGGGCTGCTTCCCGCCTTCCGGCCGCCATCCGGCAAAGCGCTCTTCCCAGGACTGCCGAACCCGCTGAAGGTCGAAGTCACCGACAATCAGAAGCGTGGCGGCACGGGGGTGGAAGTGCCGCGTATAGAAGTCGCGTATGTCGTTGATGGTAACGGAGTTGATCGAGCGCTGCGTTCGGGGACGCCCCATCGGATGATCCGGTCCGCACAACTCCGCATGAAAATGGCGCCGGGCCAGTGATGCGGGGTCGGAACGGGCAGCCTGAAGAGTCGTGACATGTTCGCGACTCAGCCTTCTCAATTCCTCAGGGTCAAGACGGGGAGATGTGACGGCGTTCCAGAAGAGTCCAAGAACCCGATCCATGAAGCGTGCCAGCATCCGTGCGCCGATAACCGTGTACTCATCGCCCACCTCCGCAAACAGGCCGCTTCCCACGTGCTCCATTGCTTCGGAAAATGCTTCAGCGCTGCACTCCCGCGTCCCGCGCTGCATGAGTTCAACGGTCATCTCCGCACATCCCTCCTTCCCCCGCGTGTCGGCAAAGCGTCCCACCGGGACCTGCAGGACAATCTCCACTCCTTCCTGTTCATGATGCGGAACAAGCATGAGCCGCAACCCGTTTGAAAGTATCTCTTCGTGCGCCGGCGGGAATCGATAGCCGAAGGGCATGTGCCCTCTCCTTCCGGGTCGGTATTAGAAGCGTGACGAGACGCGCCGGAACAAGCCGACAAGATACAGCAACGGATTGACCCTCTTTGGTGTCAACACCAGCGTATGCGCCCCTTCCGGCCTCCAGTACCTCCGAGCCGCTTCACGCACTTCCGCCGGCGTCAACGTTTCAATCCGCCTCAACCTTCGTGCCCACAAATGGTAGTCGCCTTCAACAGTCTCGGCAAATCCGATAGACTGCGCAATCTGTTCGGCCGAATAGAGCCCGAACGTACGCGAAGTCAGTGAGGTGTTCCTGACTTTCTCGAGTTCCTCCGACGAAATCCCCTCGTTTCGAACGGTTTCCACCAATTCATTAAGCGCGGCACCAATTCGCCGGGGCTTCTTATCCGGCGTAAACACCGTGAAAAAGAACGAGATACCGGAACGCCTGAGGAAGTGGTTCATACCTCCCGCGGAGAGTACCATGGACTGCCGACGCACCAGCGAGCGGTGCAATCGACTGCTCTCACCCTGGGCAAAAGCCGACTGCAGGATTTCAAGCGGCACCGCATCCTCATGTGAGGAGCATGGAGCCCGATAGCCCATCATCAAGATGGGTACATCGAAGGCCACCCGGCGCCTCATCCACAATGGCTTGTCTCTGAGAGAGACCGCGGCGCCGTCGGCGCCACCGCCCCCAATCCGTTCCGGCGATCGAGGAATACTCCCGAACGACCGTCCAACAAGCGAAAACAGCGCACCCTCGTCCTCAAAATCTCCGACCGCCACGACGACCGCATTGTCGGGGGTGTACCATTTCCGGTAGTACTCCCGGCACTGCTCACACGTCACCGATTGGATGTCCTCCAGCACTCCCAATTGGCTCACGGCATACGGGTCATCACCGAAGAACTCCTTTCGAAACTCAAACATCGCCTTGGTCATGGGATTGTTCATGTAGGTTTCGTACTCTTCAACAACAACCCGTCGCTCCTTCTCGAACTCGCCTTCGTCGAGGGTAAGGCCGTTCATCCGGTCGGCCTCCATCTCAACAATCTCCGTGAGAAAATCGCTCGGAACCGTGTTGAAATAAAGGGTAACATCCTCGGCAGTCCCGGCATTGCTGTGCCCGCCGACATTATTGACCCGTCGGGCATGTTCCTGGGGACCAAGCCGATTCGAGCCCCTGAACATCATGTGCTCCAGAATATGTGATGTTCCCCGGATACCGGCGTATTCATTCACACTCCCCGTGCGGTACCACACCTGAACCGCAACCAGCGGTGCTCCCGGCTTCCTCAGACAAATCACCTTGAGACCGTTGTCCAGGGTATGGTCGGCAATACGATCAAGCATGAGATGCCTCGAAGAAAGGGACGATTTTTCGCTGCAACGCCTCAGAGATGATTTCGAACAACCATTCTCCCGCCGCGGGATCGAATTGAGAGGCGATCTCCGAGGAAGAACCGCGGGGGAACAGCTTGCGGTACTTCTCGGGATCCGCGCCGCGTTTCTTCCACGTTTGCCAGGTCTGCTCCGGGGGTAGTGTGTCCGTATGCCGATCCGCCGATCGCCGCGGTCGGGCGCCCAGATAAGCGGCCATCGACAATACCGCGTACTCCGATCCACCGTATTCGATTCCCTCAACTAGCCCCTTCACCGCCGCCCCCAATTCGGGTATCACCTGCCATCGGAGATGTAGTATGCCTGGGGTTCTTCCCGGCAGCCGCCGGCCGATCTCATCTCCAAGTCGGCCCTCCACCGAGGAGCCGTCAAGCAGAATCACCGCTCGTACTCCCTGAAACCGCCAGCACCGTAGCAGGTCACAGATGAATCCGGCGGCTCGGGCGACCTTTGCACCCGCAACTCCAGCGAAGCTCATGAACGGGACACAACAGCCATACGCCAGCAGCGGTGCACACGCCACTTCCAGACGCGCCGAAATCCCACGCGCCAGAGCCGCCGTGCACCTGTTGACTTCCCCGATGCCTCCACGTGCTCCCACCGGCTCCAATGCGCCGACGGGAAGTATCAGAAAGGGCCTGGCCCCGAAGAGACGCTCGATATCCCGGTGCGACAGATGCTCGATTTCGTAGGTTGCGAACCGGGAAGAAGAATCCGTCATCAGTGCCGTTCCAACGCTGGAAAGCATGGGCCGTACGGGAACCCTGAGAGGAAAGGCAAGACAAAATCGAGGCGAGCAACCCGCGTCTCAGCATCGCTCTTCCGCCCGGGCCCACAGAACTCCCGCAATTTCGCAACAAAATAGGTCATGACGACTAAGCAGGCCAGGTTGTATTTGGCCCGGGATTGAATACTTCGGCGCTCGGAACAACGCCGGTCGATTCCACTGATGCAGCTCGCCCGGCGCAGGCGCGACAGGCTGAACACTGAGGCACCGTGATCCGGAGTGAGAAGAAAAGCCGTTTGCGGCTTTCCAGTCCCGCCTCTCCGGCCTCCATGCAGCCGCGACCCCAGAACGTCTATCCGTGAGTGTTATATTTTGTTTTTTGAGGAGGGTTCCATCCCTCTGTGCAAGGAGCACCTCATGGCAGAACTCTCACCGGCCACGATTCGCATCAGCAACCTCAGGCTCCGTACGATAATCGGAGCCAATGAGTGGGAAAGAACCCGACAGCAGGACGTGATCCTCAACCTTGCGTTTCGTTTTGACGCCGCCGAGGCCGTCAGGAGCGATGCCGTTGAAGACACCCTCGACTACAAAAAGATCAAGCACATGGTGATCGATACGGTCGAGAATTCAAGCTTCATGCTCCTGGAAAGGCTCTGCGCCGAAGTGCTTTCTGCCATGATGGCAATGCCGCGCGTGACGGCGGCGACAGTCAAAATAGACAAACCGCACGCGTTGCGGTTTGCCGACTCGGTGTCGGTCGAGATGAGTGCGGAGCGCTGATTGTGAACCACGCAATCGTCGGCATCGGATCGAATGTCAACCCCGCCGAGCACGTGCGACGCGCCCGGGCAAAGCTCTCTTCACACTACCGGGTACTCGGTGAGTCTTCGTTCGTGACGACCGAGTCCGTTGGGCCCGCGGGGAAGGAGCCGTTTCTCAATGGGGCGGTGTGGCTGGAAACCCCCCTTACGCTGGAAAAACTGAAAGAAGAACTGAAAGCGCTGGAAGTTGGTCTTGGAAGGCCGGCGGGGCATGACAAATGGGCACCGCGAACGATCGATCTGGACATCGTTGTGTGGAACGATACGGTCGTTGACCACGACTATTACTCGCGGGAGTTCCTCCGGCGAAGCGTGGAGGAACTCAAGGGAAGAAAAGTAATCGACCTCACGTGATAGAACCGGAGCTGTAACCGTCATGACAGGGAAAAGGTCAATCAAACACACATTCGTGCTTCTTGTTGCGCTTGTATGGCAAGGCAACGCCTTTGATCACGATTATACGCAGTATGCACAACTTCTCCGGAAGTATGTCTGCGACGGCGGCGTGGCATACGGGCCGATGAAAGGCGACACACTGGTGGATCAAATCAGGGAGCGGTTTTCATCGGTGGAATCGGCTGAATACGAATCGTTCTCGAAACCACGCAAATTGGCCTACCTTATCAACCTCTACAATTTCTACACGATCGCCCTGATCCTGGAGAACTATCCTCTGGAGACGGGTATTCGGGATATCGGGAGCCCCTGGAAGCTCACATTTGTGCCCTTCAAGGGCAAGGAAGTCTCCCTCGATCACATTGAGCACAAGCTCATCCGCGCCCGATTCGACGAGCCTCGAATTCACTTCGCCCTGGTCTGTGCCGCCGGAGGCTGTCCAGCCCTCGCCGATGAGCCCTTCACCGCCGATGCGTTGGACCGGCAGTTGACTGCCGCGGGGAAAAAGTTCCTGAAAACTCCTTCGAAAAACCGTATCGAAGACGGGGAAATGAAACTGTCGAAGATCTTCAAATGGTACGGCAAGGATTTTGCGGGCGTCTACGGCGGATACGAGAACTACATTATCGATTTGCTCGGACTCGAAGGAAAATGGACCGTATCGTTCATGGAGTACGATTGGCGCCTGAATGAAGTGCGGGAGTGCGTCGGGGACAACGCCGGCGAGTAGCCCGGGAGACGTCGACCCCGCCGGCCGACGCAGATTCTGAGTGACGCCGGGAGCGGACCATGCAAATTCCCGATCGACACGCACTGCTGGTTTTCGCCAAGGTCCCCGAGTTGGGGATCGCGAAGTCAAGAATTGCCGCGAAGACGGGAAAGGGCACGGCCGAGCGGATTTACAGCGAACTTCTCAAAGCAACCGCCGCCATTGCGGAACCTTTTGAGTACCATGTGGCATACGCGGGAGCGCCTGAACCGCGATCGCTTCGCGGGTATTTCACCAACGCCCGGAGTTTTTTCATCCAGCGCGGCCGTTCGCTGGGCGACCGACTGCGAAACGCATTTCTTCATCTCTTCGCAAGGGGTTCTACTTCGATTTGCGCGCTGGGATGCGACTGCCCGTTCGTCACCGGCGAAGACATCGTGGAGGGCCTGCGGCGGCTTTCGGATGGGACTCACACCGTGATCGGCCCGGCCCGCGACGGCGGGTACTATCTGGTAGGCTGCCGGCCGGATGCTCTGGACATCTTCTCGGTAAAGAGCTGGGGTACCCCCCGGCTCACGGCCGAAACGCTTTCGGTCATATACAAGAAGAACTACTCCTGCCGTTTCCTGCCGACCCGGCGTGATATCGATACCATCGAGGACTACCGCGCATGGCGGGGAGAAGGCGCCGGTGCGTAGGTTGACACCGGCCATCCCCGGTGTGCTGCGCGGGCTTCATTGTTTCGGAATGCGTCCGCCGCGTTCTCGCGGCTTTTCGTATCTTGTATTGGCGAACCCGAAAGAGTGCCCCACACAATTTAACCAGATCGGAAGGAATGACTTATGAGCCGACCGTCCGGACCCATAGGTGAAGCATTTGCCCCCGCCACCTTCGTCGATTACGCGACGGGATCGGTCGTGAGCAAGACAATCCTCGACAAGAGCGCAGGGCAGCTTACCCTTTTCTCTTTTGACCGTGGACAAGGTCTCACCGAGCACACATCGCCCTACGATGCGGTAGTGGAGGTGGTCGACGGCAAGGCGGAAATAACGGTCGGAGGAGCGCTTCACCATGTCGAGGCAGGGGAGATGATAATCATGCCGGCACACGTGCCCCACTCTTTGCATGCCGGGGAGCGGTTTAAGATGCTGTTGATCATGATTCGCGAGAAAGTCGACAAAGGTGTGGACTGACAAACATCTGCCTCCAGGGGGAAACCGATCATGGAGTTTTCCAATGTAATTCCGGCATTCACCTTGACACTCATTGCGGGTCTCTGTACCGGCGTAGGAAGTGCCCTGGCATTCTTCGCGCGGCGCACCAATACGCGGTTCCTTTGTGTTTCGCTCGGTTTCTCCGCCGGTGTCATGCTTTACGTGTCGTTGATCGAGATATTTGCCAAGGCCCGTGATTCACTGTCTGAAGTGCTCGGCCCGCGGGGCGGATACTGGGCCACCACCGGCGCCTTCTTTTCAGGCATGCTTTTCATCGCGATCATTGACCGCCTGGTCCCTTCGTACGAAAACCCTCACGAGTCGCACGGGGTGGAAGAGTTGGCGGACAAGCAGCCGGAGGGGAAAATGCCTGCCCGGGCGTCCGCCCACGACCCCAGGCTGCTGCGCATGGGCCTGATGTCGGCCCTGGCTATCGGGATCCACAACTTTCCCGAAGGTCTTGCTACGTTTACGGCGGCCCTCAAAGACCCCTCGCTGGGTTTGGCCATAGCGGTTGCGATTGCAATTCACAATATCCCCGAAGGCATCGCGGTGTCGGTTCCGGTTTACTATGCCACCGGCAGTCGCCGGCGGGCGTTCTTCTACTCCTTCCTATCCGGAATCTCCGAGCCCCTGGGAGCGCTGCTGGGATACCTGGTGCTTATCCGGTTTTTCAGCGATACCACCTTCGGCATTCTCTTCGCCGCGGTGGGTGGAATTATGGTGTATATTTCTCTTGACGAGCTTCTTCCCACGGCGGAAAAATACGGGGAACACCATCTGTCAATCTACGGCCTTGTCGCGGGCATGGCCGTCATGGCTCTCAGCCTTCTCTTGTTCGTATGAGACTACCCGGCCTCTACTTCGACTGGCTCCAGAAAGACAACCCGACGGGCACCGTCGACCGGCTTCCCCAGCTCCGGAACAAGTTCGAAACGTCGGTACCGGGCATATACTGCACCGGGGACTTGACCGGCATACCGCTCATCAAGCTTGCGGCTGAATCGGGTTTCGAGTTGATGGAACGATTCAGGACCGACGAGGAGTTCCGGCGGAAACGCGAACAGAACCGGGACGCCGATGTCCTCGATATGGTGATTGTCGGCGCGGGGCCTTCCGGTATATCCGCGGCTATTCGTTCCGCGGAGCTGGGATACCGCATCGTGATCCTTGAGTCATCGCGGTTGTTCAACACGATCGAGAACTTCCCGGCCGGGAAACCAATCTACGTGACCCCGCCGAAGCCGCCGATGAAATCGGCGCTGCACTTCACGGAGGGGACCAGGGAGACGCTCCTTGAGCAGCTTCACGACGCCATTCGCCGGAAAGACCTTCCGGTGCGCCAGAACGAGATGGTCAAGACAATCGAGAAAAAGGACGGCACATTCACCGTAAAAACTGAACAGGGGGCTTATCGTGCACTCCGGGTTGTGCTGAGTATCGGCAAAACCGGCAACGCCCGGCGCCTGGGAGTCGAGGGCGAGGAACTGCCCAAGGTATTCACCCGCCTGATCGATCCGGGGGAGCATCACGACCAGGACATCCTGGTAGTCGGTGGCGGGGACAGCGCACTGGAGGCCGCGGTTGCACTGGCTAAAACCGACAACCGTGTCACACTCTCCTACCGCCGAAACACGCTTACGCGCCCGAAGGAGCAGAATGTCCGGGCATTCGAGAAACTGGCCCACGAGGGTAAGATAACATCCCTCCCGGGCAGCACGGTCAAGGAAGTCCGGGAACATGATGTTGTCTTGCGAACCGCCGGAGGCGAGAAAACACTACCCAACGACACTGTCTTTGCCCTTATCGGAACCGAAATCCCGGTTCGGTTTTTCAAGCGCGCCGGTATTCGGCTCCAGGGGGAGAAAAGATTTGCGGACTGGAGCAAACTTGCCGCTTTGCTCCTTTTCTCCTGCGTACTCTACTTCGGCAAAAGCGCCCCGGTCACGAAGGTCTCTTCGGCCGGCCAATTCCTGACCATTCCCGCACGGCTGCTGAAAATGAACTGGGTGCCGGCCACCAAGGGCCTCCTCGCATGGATCAGTTTTATCCTCATGACACTTGCCGGCACGTACCTCGTCGGCCATGTGTCCCGAAACCGCTCACGCTATTTCGGCACTCCGTGGAATTCGTTCAAATACTCATATTTCGGGGCTATGTTCGCCCTGTTCGCTATCATCTATATCACCCACAATCTCGCCGGCTTTTCACCTTTGGGATATCATCCGGGCGTATGGTACACGGCCATGTATTCCCTCACTATCCTGGTTTTCGGACTTCGCCGCATGAAGGTCACCCCAACAGGTTACATACGTCGGCAGACATGGACCCTGATCGGCATTCAGATGATTCCCCTTTTTATTCTTCCCATCTTCGTTTTCGAGCCGCTCGGAAGGGCCGGCCTGCTGCCGCAGTGGCTCAATGAGCAGGCGTTTCCCGGGGGCTCGTACTGGCGTTCATACGGATTCATTCTCGCCTGGCCCCTTTTCATCCATAATCTGGCCACAAACCAGCCGACCCTTTTCTGGGGGATCGTAGGCGTGGGCCAGGCATTTCTTCTGATCCCGCTTATGAACTACCTCTGGGGAAAAGGTGCGTATTGCGGATGGGTATGTTCGTGCGGTGCTCTGGCCGAAACGCTCGGGGACGAATACCGTACGGAGGCCTGGCACGGACCGGCCGCCAAACGCGCCGACAACGCCGGCCAGGTGGTGCTCTGGTTTGCGGCAATCGTAACGCTGGCGGTTCTGGTGGGAAAACCGGGCGGCGGCTTCGGCGTCAACCAGAAAGCTGTCTACGAAATAGTGGTCGACATTGTCTTCGCGGGCGTACTGGGGGTCGGCGTATACTTCTTCCTTTCCGGCAGAGTCTGGTGCCGTTTTCTCTGCCCGCTTGCCGCCCTGATGCATATCTATACCCGGTTCAGCAAGTACCGTATCATGGCCGACAAGAAACGATGCATCTCGTGCGGAATCTGCACGAAAGTCTGCCACATGGGTATCGATGTCATGGGCTACGCCAACAAGGGTATCCCCATGAACGATGTCGAGTGCGTACGGTGCAGCGCCTGCATCGTGAATTGCCCCATGCAGGTCTTGACTTTCGGTAATGTCGGCAAACCGGACCCGGATAACCGTGAACATACCAGACGCTACATCCCGCTGACTTCGGGATGGCAAAGCGGACTGCCCGACAACGACATCGCGATACTCAAAACGGAGGAACGGGAAAAACACCCGGAGGTTGGACATTAAAAACGCCGCCGGACACGATTGCAGTCGCGTACGGAACGGCTTTTCGGCGACGTAACCGGCCTGGACCATAAATCCGAAAGAAGAGAACGGGGGCGACACGGCGGCCAATTACTCTTGCCGGAAGGAGAAAACCATGATTTCTGTAGTCAACAGAAGACGTTTCACCAAAGTACTGGCGGCGATGAGTACCGGGATTGGTCTGAGAACTATGAACGCCGGCGCAGCGAAAAGAAGCTCTCGGGAAAACACCCGAAACTACAACCCCGCCATGGCGTACCGCGAACTGGGAGATACCGGCATTCGGGTCTCCGTTTTCAGCCTCGGCACGGGCACGTGCAATCCCGAAGTGCTCAAGGAAGGTGTGAAGCTCGGGATCAACCTGATTCATACTTCCACGCAGTACGAAGGCGGAGAGACAATAAAAAAGCTGAGGGGCGTGCTTGAAGGTGGCGTGCGGGAAAAAGTCTACCTGGCCCTCAAAGACAATTTCGACTCTCTTGAACAAGTGCTGAATGATCTGGGAATCGACTACGTTGACCTGATAATGTTCAATCGCCATGACCCCGCATCGCTCAAAGTCGACCTCCCCACCATTGAAAAGAAGTTTCTGCGGTGGCGCGATGACGGGATGGTGGGCTGTGCCGGACTGACAACCCACGGGAGCATGGCCGAGTGTGTTGACCTGGCCGCCGCGGCCGGGTTCTTCTCGGTGGTGATGCCCAGCTACGGCCCCAAGCAGGTGGAGGATTTCGGACCACAGCGGAAAGTGCTCCGCTCGAAGAAAATGAGCATCATCGCAATGAAGACCAGGGGTGAGTTGGAGGGGGGTGCGTACGAGAAGCAGATTCCCCGTGTCCTCGCCGACCCCGTCGTTTCGACCCTCCTGAAGGGAACGGGCTCAATCGAAAACCTGAAGAGATGGTCAACGGTCGCCGCCGAAGCGCGGACCGGAATGATTCCCCGCATTTTCGACACCGACAACAGATATGCTTACGGGTATGCAGGGTGCATGATGTGCGGGGAGTGCGGGAAAGCATGCCCGCGAAGAATCGACACCGCGGGAATCGTGCGCTGCACCCGCTACTACAATGACGCGGAGCATTCCCCCGATCAGGCAGTTCGAACGTTCCGGGAAATCGGCGGAGCAACCGCCGTTGCATCGTGTTCCGACTGCGGAGCATGCGAGCGCGCTTGTCCGCAGCGAATCAATGTCAGAGGTGAGATGAAAAAGGCGGCGGCATTATGGGCCTGATACTGACTTCAACCATACTGGCAGCCGTTGTCCTGACCGCCCTGCCCTCGGGCACGGAGGATTCCTCTCCCGCACCGTCCGCACCGCCGGGGTTCTTCTCCAGGGGAACACCGGAAGTGTATGAAGGATACTCCCTGTATGAATATATTAACGGCGGAGCCGACATCTTCTACCGGTTCGGATTCAAACGTTGTGTCTCCTATACATTCGCGGACACTACCGCCGGCGACGAGAGAGAAGTAGTCGTCGATGTGTACGACATGGGCGATCCGCTCAACGCTTTCGGCATTTTCCGACGCACGGCCGCTTCAGATACGATTCGCCGGGGTGTGGGCGTTGAGTATGTCACTTCTCCGCGGGGAATCACCTTCTGGAAGTCTTTTTTCTATGTTCAGGTGACCGACAAGTCGGCCTCATCGCTTTCGACGAAGGTGCTGCATGAGGCTGCCGGCGGCCTCGCCGACGCAATCCCCGGCGACAGGGAGTTGCCGGCTGCTGTTTCCGCGTTGCCCGAAAAGGAACAAGAGCCGAATTCCGAGGGCTTCACCCCTCAGGACTTTCTCGGACGGGCATTCCTCAAGGATGTTGTCTGGGCACATTACCAGGTTGAAGAACACCTCTGTACCCTCTTCGTCATGGTCCCCGGTTCACCGGAGATGGCCGACTCCCTGCTGGCAAAGATAAGTGAAGTGTTCGAGGTTCAGCCTTCGACGGACCTCACGAGAAGCAGAACGCCCGTAAGGATAGTCTCCGGTCCGAGACTGTCGGCGGGGACCGATGGAACCAGAATTGCCGGGGTACTTGGAGCAGCTTCGGCGAAAAGGAAAACCTCATTGATTTCCGCGGCGCTCAATGTCCGGAAAGGGCCTGTCCGGGATTGAACGCCACCGTTCCTACGCATTTTCTGCCGCGGCCTTCGGTGCGTGTCCCTCGCTCGTGCTCGGCAAAAGCTCCGCACGCGTGCGAGGGAAACAGTGTGGGTAGTTCTCACGCACGAACCCGATCATCGCTTCCCGAAGGTGACACCGGAGATTCCAGGCCGCGGATGAGTCCTTTGCGCTCACCAGCAGGCGAACCTCCATTACCGTCTCCCTGGAATCGGTAACCTGCACACCGCACACCTCCCCATCCCACATCCCCGACGCCTCAACGATCTTCCGGGTTTGTTCCCTGACGACCTCCACCGGCAGCAGGTAATCGGTGTACAAATACACGGTGCCCAGTATGTTGGCCGAACTCCTTGTCCAGTTCTGGAACGGTTGCTCGATGAAATAGTTAACCGGCAACACCAGACGACGAAGGTCCCAGATGCGCACGACGACAAAGGTAAGGGTTATCTCCTCAACCCTTCCCCACTCGTTTTCGACGATAACAACATCATCGAGCCGAATCGGCTGCGTAATGGCTATTTGAATGCCGGCAAGAAGCGTCGCGATCGTGCGCTGAGCGGCAAGACCAATGATTATGCCGGTGATTCCCGCCGAGGCCAGAAGGCTGACCCCGATCTGTCTGACCCCCTCAAACGTCATTAGTCCCGCGGAGGCAAGGACGATAACGAGAATCACGACTACGATCTTCTCCAGGACATGCACCTGGGTTACGACCTTCCGGGCCCTCAGGTTGTCTTCCGCCCCCACATCGTAGCGCTCCAGAACGATATCCCGCAGCGCAAAGACAATCGAAATCACCAGGTAGCCTACGGCAACGATCAAACACAGCGCGACGGTATGCTGCACGAACGCCCGCATGCTCTCAGGCAGCCCCATCAACGGCACCCCCAGCTTGAAAATCAGGAGCGGAAAGATAACCGAGGCGGGCTTGCGCGTATAGCGCACGAAGTGATCGTCAATAGTGCTGCTTGTCCCCGTAGAAAGCCGGCGCAGTACGCGATAGACACCGTAGCGGATAATCAATCCCGCTATCAGTGCGGCCGCCAGGTACACAACGAACGCCACGGCCTGCGTCAACACCATACTCCCCAACAACTCGTCGATCAGCTCCTGAACCATAGTGCTTCAACCTCCTTCAACGATGCAGCAGTTTGCTTTCAACCTTCTTTTCCCTCTGACGAACCGACTTGACCGCCGCCACCATGGGTTTCCCGGGTGAGCCCGATCAGATATCCCTGCCGAGGGTCGCCGGCACGAAACGACCGAGTTTCACATGCTTGGTACTGATGAGCTTGTCCGCTACCGCTTTCACTTCGGCCGCCTTCCCCCGCAGAAGAATAACCTCCATGCAGTTATTGTGGTCGAGGTGCGCGTGCATCGTTGAAATGATGGTGCGTTCATGTTCGTGCTGCCTTCCGGTCAACTGCTCCGTCAGCCCCCGCTGATGATGATCATACACCAGCACGACCGCCGCGGCGGTCATGAAATCGGATTGCTTCCACTCAGACTCCACCAGGCTGTGCCGGATAAGATCCCGAATCGCCTCTGAACGATTAGCATAACCCTTCTGCCTGATATCTTCGTCAAAACGCTGCAGCAGCACTCCGGACAGCGAAACGCCGAAACGTATGCATTCTTCCATGAGCCGATCCTTCCTTCCCTCGACAACCGCTCCGGTCCGGAGCGAATTCGCCGGGATCTTTCAAGTGTTGTTCGAAAATGCTTCTTGAGTAGTGGTATCACCTCGCACTGCGGCACCTGCCACACAGCCTTCGCGGCCACGCTCCTATTCCGCATTCCAAGGCACGTTCGCGGATCAAAATACTTTGATTTACGCTCCGGCTGCGCGGTACCTGCCGGTTGAAGATCGCGGGAAAGCGTGAGTGTGCTCGAAGTGCGGCGACGTATCTCCCCCCTGACGGAGGTACGCCGGGAGGCTACCCGTCACTCGACACGAACTATTTTCGCATTTTCAGCACGTCTTCAACCATCGGAGTACCATCGTGAAACGAAGGAAGCCGACCCGTCGGCATTCGCACCGCCGGCTGCCCTCCTCCGCTTCTCTTGTGAGACGCATGAGTCTGCGTGAAAAGGTTTTCCTTCTTTCGGGCAAAGATGCCTGGAGTACGATGCCCGTCGCATCCCGCGGGCTTCCTTCGATTGCCATGGCCGACGGTCCCCACGGTGTGCGTCGCGTCAGACCGGACGCCTTCGCCGACGTCGGCCCGGGAACCGCCTTCCCTACCGGCACCGCCATGGCGGCAACCTGGAATCTCGAACTGATTCACAAGACCGGCCGTGCCCTGGGAAGAGAGACCCGCGAACGCGGATTTGATGTGCTCCTGGGCCCGTGCGTCAATATCATTCGTACTCCAGTGGCGGGCCGGACTTTTGAGTCGTTTTCGGAGGACCCCCACCTGGCGGGGACGATCGGGTCCGCCTGGGTCGACGGACTGCAGTCGGCGGGAATCGGAGCGGCCCTGAAACACTTCGCCTGCAATAACCAGGAACGAAACCGGGGCTACGTGGACGTTCTGGTTGACGAAAGAGCCCTGCGTGAGATTTACCTTCCCGCTTTTGAACGAATCGTCACTGAAAGCCGTCCGTGGACGGTCATGTGCGCCTACAATCGGGTGAATGGCATACATATGTGCGCCAACCGGTATCTGCTCAACGATGTGCTCAGGGGTGAGTGGGGTTTCGACGGAGTAGTGATGTCCGATTGGGGCGCCAATCATCGAAGCGCCGAGTCGCTCCTGGCCGGACTCGATCTGGAAATGCCCGGGCCCCCGCGGTGGTACGGAGAACTCCTTCTGGATATGGTTCACAACCTCTACGCGCAAGTGGGCGACGTCGACCGGGCGGCCCGGCGACTGTGTGAGCTTGTTCGCAAGGCCGAGGCCGGGGCCGGCCGAAAGGCGCGCGTGGACGCCAATCGGCACCGGTCACTGGCGCGTGAGGTGGCCGGCGAAGCGATGGTGCTGCTGAAAAACGACCGCTCGGTACTTCCTCTGGATCCCTCCCGCCTCACAACGCTTGCCGTACTTGGGCCGGCGGCCGCCGACGTGCAAATTTCGGGAGGAGGCAGCTCACGGGTCGAGCCGGCCTCGTTCGTCACGCCGCTGGAAGGGATCACTCGGGCGCTCAACGGCACTGTCGAGATTCTCCATGAAAAGGGATGCGACAATCGAGCCTGGTACGAGCCCGTTGATGTCGCCCACCTCAAACATCCCACGACGGGGGAACCGGGTCTGAAGGCCGAGTACTTTTCCGATACTTCCTTTCGGCGCCCTCCAACTGCCGTCCGCACCGACTCATTCTCAGACCTTTTCTTCGAATGGATACCTTTGCCGGAAGGCATAGACGCCGGCGCCGGCTTCGCCGTCAGGTGGACAGCCACGTTCGTTGCGCCTTTTACCGGACCGGCCGTCTTCGGTATCAGCCACACCGGCCGGAGTCGTCTGGTGCTGGACGGTAGGCAGGTGCTTTCCTGCCGCGCGGAAGCCCCCCGGGGCACCGAACCGCTGTACGCCGAAGCGTCGTACCGCACGAGGCTGCGAAAAGGAAAGACATACCGGCTTGTCTGGGAATTCATCAGACCTGCCGCTCACCCGATCGGCCACGCACGTCTGCTCTTCGGGCCACCGCTCGACACCTCGCCGGAACCGACTCTCAAACGCGCTCTCTCCGTTGCGCGAAAGGCGGATGCCGTCGTGGTTGTTGCCGGCTTTCCCGCCGATTTCGAGACCGAGGGAAACGACCATCGTACCAACCTTTCGCTTACGGGCTTTCAAGACCGGCTGATCGAGACGGTAGCGGACGCCAACAGGAACACGGTCGTGGTACTCAATACCGGCGGACCGATCTCCATGCCCTGGATTGAGCACGTGCCCGCGGTCCTCCAGGCATGGTATGCCGGCCAGGAAATGGGCGCGGCCCTTGCCGACATTCTTTTCGGAACGACTAACCCCTCCGGGAAACTGCCCATGAGCTTCCCGGCGCGAATCGAAGACACGACGGCGTATACGAACTACCCCGGTACACGCCACCAGGTTCGATACGGTGAAGGGATCTTCGTGGGGTACCGGGGGTATGATATGCGTCGGACGGAGGTGTTGTTTCCGTTCGGCCACGGGCTTTCCTACACGCATTTTACCTACCGGAACGTGTCGGCAAAGGTAACATCGGCTTCCGGCAAGAGCAACAGCCGAAAGCGTCAGGTGACACTGACGGTGACTGTGAGCAACGCCGGGACATGCGGGGGAGCCGAAGTGGTTCAGGTCTATGTCCGTGACTGCCGTTGTTCGGTAGCGCGGCCCGTGAAAGAGCTGAAGGCTTTCCGGAAACTGACACTGGAAGCCGGACAGTCCGCGGAGCTGAGCTTTGAACTCGGCGGGCGAGACTTCATGTTCTTCGACCCCCACCGGCGTCAATGGACGTTTGAGCCGGGAGCATTCGAACTGCTTGTGGGAAGCTCGTCACGGGATATCAGAAAGATTACCGGAGTGGAACTTATGTAACACCGGGAGGGGTCGGCGCGAAGCGCCTCCGGTGCTCTCAGGGTATATCGACTCCCGCGGATTCCAGGACGGCCTTGTTTCGAGGGTGGCCCGCATGAACCAGAATCCACCGGTACTCTTCGTACCCTCCGGACAGTCCGGCACGCACGCAGATTTCATCCTGGGCCTGCATGAATTCTTCCTGGTACTTCAATCGCGCAGCCGCATCTTCGGTCTTGAATGAGTCCTGATAAAGATACGCAAGGGAATCCAGGAGCGGATTGCAGGCAATCCATCCGCGCATCTGGGCTACCGACACGCTGGAATCGGCGGGTGCCACGAACTCAACCTTCTTCTCGTCACCGGCAGAGTCGGATTTTTCCGCTTCCTTGCCCTTACCACACTGAAGGAGAAGGGCGCTACTCAGCAGCACGAACGCAATAGTTTTTCGCACGTTTCTTGCTCCATTTTCAAGGCCAACACATACCGTTGTTCGATATCCGGAGATTTCCCGGCCCTCCTCCATGCGCCCCCCCCGAACGAGTGTCGGGTAGATCGGTTTCGGCAGGGCACGACTTAAAAGTAAATTGTATATAGAGGAATGTCAATGTGCAAACGTGATTTCAGCTCACCGCATCCGAATTTCGGAAGGCTTACCGGCACATACCCATCATGACCGCGGCAAGGCCAAAACTGGGGCAACATTTCCTCACTGCGCCGTCGTACGCAAAAAGGATCGCCGAGTCGATTCCGGCGGGCCCGGGGGAGAGAGTTCTGGAAATCGGGGCCGGAACCGGAGCGCTCAGCATATATATTCAATCACGTTTTCCGGATTTCCACCTCGTCGAGCTGGACCGCAATCTTATCACACGGCTTCGGAAAAAGCTGGGGAAGGGATCGTGGACGCTGCACGCGGCCGATGTACTGAAATTGGATTTCTCGGAGATCGGCTTTCCCCTCCACGTGGCAGGCAACCTCCCCTACGGCCTGACCGGAGCGATCGTACGAAAGACCCTGATGTACGGCAGCGCAATCGCTTCATGCACGTTTATGGTACAACGGGAAGTTGCGCAGAGGATCACAGGCGGATTCGGCACCCGGAGCTGTGGGTTCCTTACCGTTTTCTGCAACTACTTCGGCGTACCTCGAATCCTTTTCCACGTCCCCCCTGGAGCGTTTTTCCCCCCGCCCAAAGTACGTTCTTCGGTGTTCCGGATCGTCATCCAACCGGAGTTCGCGGCCAGGCTTCCACGGGCTCAGTGGGAAGATTTCTTCGGTTTCGTCAGCACGGGGTTCATGCAACGAAGGAAGAAACTCGTGAAAGCGCTTGGAGGAAGAGTCGATACGAAACGATGTGTTGAGGCATTACAGGTGGCGGGGCTCGATGAATCGGTGCGGGCCGAACGGCTCACAACGGAGCAATGGGTTGAGATTTACAGGATGGTGCACGGTGCATAAGGCGTTCGTGGTAGCCGGCTGGGTCGCCGTTTCGTTGCCGGCCCAGGTCAACATCTGGCCCGCCGCGCTTCAGAAGCCTCCCGCCCGCCTCCCGCCCGATTCCTCAGGCCTGCTGCTCACGGGCGACCAACGCTTCTACAGGACAACTCTTGACAGTCGCGACAGCCTCACCGTGCATCTTGACGATTCCCTGAACCGGCTGCACCAGAAGGCCTCCTACAGACTGTCCCGCGACGCCCTGATCGGAATCGACAATCATTTCGTCGACCTCTCGGGATCGTATCAACGTGTGGGCGGGGGTACGAGGCTGTTTGATCCCGGTTTCAAATGGGCGCCCCTCCTGGTAGTGGACAACCAGGGAAACTCCCGCTCTCTTGAAACGTTGGTAGATGCCGGGCCGACGCTGGCCGTGCACCCCCGGGGTGTCCCCGTGGAGTTGCAGGGGGGGATTTCGGGTCGTCTGTGGGACCCCGACCTGAAGCGCCGCGAGCGGCACAGTCACGTCGGCGGCTTCGCCGGTGTGTCGATGCAGGGGGAACGAGGCCTCGGGGATTTGCCGGTGTATCTGAGGTCACGTGCCTTCACCCGCCGTATCGACACCTCCAATGTCGGTTCCCTCTCCGGCTCCGTTCTGGCCGGTTACGATATCTCCACCGGAGACAGCCTTCTGGTGTACGTCTCCGATTCGCTGCTCGACGGCAGGAGTGCTTTTCAAGGCGACAGCAGGCAGGGGGGACGCTATCTGAATGTCCCGCGTAGAATGGTCAACTCCCTGCACGTGCTTGCCGCATTGAAAGGTGCTCGACGGCTCGGTTTTACACCGGCCGCGACCTACTCGTTCTCACGCCGGACTCTCAGATACCTCAGAGACGGCAGTCACCTGAGCGACAGAAGAAACACGGAGAACGCGGCGAATCTGTACCTGCTCAGCGACACCACCCGGACGGTGTCGCTTCGAAGCGGCATTCGCTTCGGATTCGAACGTGACGATCGTCTGTACACGATGTCGGTCGACGATGTGCTCAGGGAAGACAAGAGCAACGCCGACACACTCCGGGTCAACCAGAAAGACTATCAGGGATACAAAGTGCGCACCGACAACCGGTTGGAGCTTCGACTTCCCGGAGGAACGGCCGCGGCATATTCTCTGTTGTTGTCCCGGTATTCGCGACGGTATCCCTTTGTCTATTTTGCCGACGAGGAATACCGGGATTCCGTTACGAGTACCGATGATGACCACTGGCTTGAGCAGCAGCACCGGCTCGACCTGACCCTTGTTGATCGGGGGGCGTGGGAGTTGGGAGCCGAAGCCGAGATCACACGGAACCATCTGATCAATCTCGATGCCGCCCGGAGCATCAATAACGCCGTCAGCAGGTTCTACCGGCTCGGAATCTCCACATCATGCTCTCTGTCGACCGAATTTCGCGTCCGGCACAGTCTGCGCGGTGATGTTGCGCGAACGGAGTATGATTTCAAGGAGAAGAATCACTACAACTTTCCACCTTACTCACGTACGTTCAGTTCAAAACTCGATCTGGAGTTCGTCCCCCGGGGCCCGTTGCGCTTGAGAAGTGTGTGGACGGAGACGTATCTTGATGATGGATATCGGTTCTCGTCGGCGTACATCGATCCGGCGCTGACCAACGACTCCAGCCTCATTACCCGCGGCTCCTTCTATGCGATTGAACGCGAGTCCCGGATACACGAGCTGCGACTGGAATCGTTCGTGACGCTTCCACGAAATGTCGAGTTCGGCATGGGAGGATACCTTCAAAACAGCCGTCACCTGCAGTGGGACGGAAGTGAAAGTGGATTTGTACGGCGCGACCGGGACACGGAGTACCGACTCATTCCATTCGTAGAGCTGACATTCCTCGGCCGAACCGGTATTCTCCTGACGGCGCGAGCCGCGCGCAGCTATACCGGAAGCGCCGTGTGGTTCCGGCAGTGGCACAGGGGCGTAGCGCCGGCCGAGGCTTTCTGGGATCTCAAGCTGACGGCACGGGCCGGAATCCCCCTGTAGCGGAAAAGGCGTCGGCCGGAAGGGAATTACTGTGAAAATCCGTCGGTATTGGATACCAATTATGCTGCTGGGGAGCTTCTCCTGCGGCGTGTTCGTTCCTCGAGACAAAGCCGAGCCCCCCTCGGCCCCGGTGCAGGAAAACCCCTTCGACTTTGCTTCCATCTTCCGCCGGGAGCAGATCGGAGACAACGTGAGCAACCTCACTTATGAGGACTACTTCCATGATGATTTTGTCTACGAGGACAATTCCGCAAACACCTATTCGGGGGAGGAAATCGTTGACCGGCTCGACCTCATTGTGTCCCGCTTCCCTTCGGAACAGTACCGGGTTGCGGTAAAGTGGGCATACTATTCAAACGTGGAGGAACCGACGGTCTTCAATGTGTCGGATACCATAACGTTGTACAGAAAGTATTACGTGGTGGTCGATTCCATCGGAGAAGACACCACGACCCTTCTCGGAGACACCGGCACGTGTCAACTGCGTGTAATCCACTCGCGTAAGGTCAATGCGTGGACCCTGTATCGTTGGAAGGACGGCGCCGATATCGGCTTCTTTCATCCCCTGTTTGACGATTCCCGGCGCCGCGACTCGGGGGATGAGAAGTGAGAAGAAGAAAGACCGAAAGAATCGTCCGGGGGCTCAAGCGTAAGCTCTGCGTGACGGCGGTCCTTGGACTCGCGGTATCGTGCGAAAACCCGTTCTTTCCGCCGACGGCCGATCCGGTGGGGAACAAGGGGCTGAAACGCTCTACCCCCCGGGGCGTGGTTGAACAGTTGATTCGGGCGTACGAGACGATGCAGTTTGAACTGTTCAAAGATGTTTTTGCTCCCGATTCGGTCGACAGGGAATTCCGGTTTTACGTTGCACCCGGTTTCGCTCTCGAAAAGCTGGGCAGAGGAGAGAAGCTGTCCAGCGAAGATATCAGGCAAGACGAACTCGCCTTTGTAGATCCGGGCACCTATCACTACTGGAACCTCGACGGAGAGCTGGCTCGGCACGAACGCCTTTTTTCCCGGGTATCGGACATTCGATTCACCGCGCGCCCCGTTGACGACAGTATTGTTTATACCGTATCCACAACCGTTGAGACTCTGGGCACCGGTATCGGCTCCGGAGACACCACCTATTACATCTGGGAGAAACGCGACACAACCCGCGTTGAGATCCTCGTGGAAGAGAGTCGGATGAGTATCGACCATACCAGTTGGAGCCGCCCCATGGAATTCGAGCTCGGCCCCCAGGTATTCTGCTTGAGCCGCGACCCGAACGAGCCGGAATTGTGGGTTGTTCATCGATGGTTCGACTTGGGTGGGGAGTGAAAGACCGGCGAAGGCGGCCGACGAGCGCTCTCGCGGCGCGGGAACCTCTCAGACGCCGGATCTCTGTTTGAACTCACCGACAAACGATATGACGGCCCGGGCCGGCTTGCGCAGTTTTCGCGGAAGTGTCCGCGCAACAAACCGCATCAGCGTGTAATCTTCGTCCTCCAACGTTCCTAATACAAATGCCGACAGGAGGTAGGTCACGGCGCCGGCCGATCCCGAGAGCAGGAAGCCCGCCGGACCATGAAGCTGGGAGAGAATGGAGAGTATGACCGAGGCCATGATGATGGTAGCCAGGACAATCTTTGAAAGCGAGACAATCGGATACTTCAGTTTCATGGTTTTGCACGTATAGAAAAGCCCTCCCACCGAACCGAGTACCGTCGTAACGGCGTAGCAGGATGCCGCGCCTACCGCACCGAAAGGTTTGATGAAAATGAGGTCGAGAACAATGTTGACGATTGCCAGAACAGCGCCGTATTTGTAGATAAATCCCTGGTGCTCGTAGCCATAGAGGATAGCGGAGGCGGGATTGGAGAGGCTTGTCAAAATAGCGGCCAGGAACATGATTTGAAGCACGCGCTGGGCGCCCACGTAGTCGTGACCGTAGAGAAAGTGCACGATCTCATAGGAAAGAATAGCGCCGGCAACCCCTACCGGAAATGATATGAATGCCAGGTAGCGAGTCGAAACGAAAAAGACCCGTTTCATCTTGTCGCGATCGCCGGACCCGAAGTAGTGCGACATCGCGGGGAAGAGTACGCGCCAGAATGTAGTGGGAAGCACCGACATGATTCGCTGTGCAATATTGACACCGAGATTGTAGTATGCCACCTCGGTTGAAGGACAGAAGCGGCCGAGGAAGAAATTCTCGCTCTTGTCCCAGACGACTTTGTCGCAGATGAGAATGGCCATCACGCCGGCATTGTACTTGTGTATGCGCCGACGCAGAGACTCTCCCGCCGGCCTCCGTTCACCGGAGAAGAACCCTTCTCGTCGAAGGACTCCGTAGTAGAACAGTGCATTGGCGAAGGAAAACACCAGCATCACCACGAGGATCCCGTCAATACCCCATCCGCGGAGAAGGACTACCACTTTTGCCAGAAACGAGAGAGGTGAGAGGGTGAGACTCGCGATCGTGAAATACTCGAACTTCTGAATACCCTCGATGGCCGCCGAAAAAATGGCCGTTACGACACCGGGCAGCAAACCCAGGAAAGCCAGGAGAAAGTAGAAAGACTCTTGCGGCGAGAAGAAGAAGTCGGCAATGCCGGTCCGAAAGAAAACAAGAATGACGGTCACCACCGCGGTGAGGACGAATTCAATCTTGAGAACAAACAGTACGATCGGCGTTAACTCGTCGACCTCACCCTTGCCTTTGTGTTCGGCGACGAATTTGGTCACCGCGTGTATCAGCCCCATTCCCAGCGCCCACGAGAAGGTCCCGGTGAACCAGAGAATGAGCGTGAATACTCCGTAGTTGGAGGGGCCGAGTTGACGAGCGACCCATACCGAAATCACCCACGTCATGATCAGCATGAACATGGTATTGAACAGATTCAACAGCGAGTTCTTGATCAGTTTTCTGCCATGGACTATTTGCATCGCTTACCGCCCCGCCACGTTCCGATACCATCGACCGGCATGTCCGTACACAACCGTCGGATCACACAAGTCGTGCACCCGTATCCGCGCTTCCGAGCCGAGTCGCGAAACGAGACTCGCATCGTCAAGCAGCACTTCCAGCACGCGGGCCAGATCTTCACTGTCGCCGACCTCAAAGAGCATCCCCGAACGATTCTCTTCCAGTATCTCCGGATACCCTCCGCACCTCGCTGCTACCACCGCCAGTCCGCAGGCCATCGCTTCGAGGCAGGCATAGGAGAAATTCTCCCACAACGAGGGGAAGATCGCCAGCGAAGCCGAGCGCAGATAGCCTGAAACTTCGCTGCCGCTCACGCCGGGATTCCAGGTAACCGTTTCGGTGAGCCCGGCGCGGTTGATCCGGTTGCGGATGTAATCCCCGTATTCCATGCCGTCCGCCAGGCAGCCGTACGCCCGGCCCAGAAGCAGCAGCGGCGGCAGGGATCGTCGGCTGCGAAGCAACGCGTAAGATTCGAGAAGGAGGTGGACTCCCTTACGATGTTCGATACGGCCCACGTAAATCCACCCTCCTCCCCGCGTCGGTTCGAAATCCCCAACCGGAAGCGGATTGGGATACACCTCGACGTGCCCCAGAGACCACCTGCTGCGCAAATCCGCGGCCAGGGCGCGGGTCGGCGATGAAACCCCGAACGCTCGTCGTGCAGCCGACCGTTCGAGACGCCCCAGAAGAAAACGGTCCACGGGATGTTCAGGAATGCGGTCAAGTGTGCGCACGGTCTCCCAGGGAGTATGAAGTCTGACAACCGTCCCGGTAACACCGGCTCTGGTAAAAAAAAAGCCCTCGGCATTGCACTCCGGGAATTCAATCACGTCGAATTCCAGTCCCGATTGCCGCAGCCTGAGGTATTCACGGAAAGCCTCCCGCGCCCATGCAAGCTTCTCAAGCGTGCGCGGCATGACGTACCGGCACACGCGGCGCAGCGGATACCACATTCGCCCCCCGGGCAAGGGGAAAGTACCGGGCGGTATGCGGTGAATCCGGACGGCGCTATCCTCCCGGCCGTGGGCCCTTCCGTCGGCCGACCGGCAAATCACATCGACCTCATGACCTTCACTGCTGAAACAGCGTGCCGCATACGCCGTATAGGTGCCGATACCGCCAAAGCCCGTATCGGGTGGGTATTCATTGGAAACAAAAAGAATCCGCATAGAGGGCCTCATCCACCGCCTCGCCGCAACTTCTCCGCCTCGGGGCGCGCCCGTTCAAACGCCCTGATCGTACGTTCGGCAATATAACGCGGGTCGTGACGTTTTCGAACCGCTTCGGCGGCCCTGCGCCCCATTGCTTTCGCCTCTTCGCGATTCTCAACCAACTCGCCCAGGCACCGCAGGAGACCGTCCGGGTCGGAGGGGCCAAAGAGCATGCCGGTCCTCGTGTGCTCAACAAGCTCATTGATTCCGCCCGTATCCGTGCTCACCACGGGAAGTGCCGCGGCCATGGCTTCCAGCAGCGAGTAGGGCGAATTGTCAAACAGTGAAGGAAGCAGGAATATGTCGGACCGACCGTACAGAGCCGGCAGCGAAACACGATTGATCGGGCCCGGGAACCACATGCGGCCGCGCTGTTCATCGGTCAATGTTCGTTCAATTGCACGGCGGTATTCCAGGGAACTGCCCGAAGAGGTCTCTCCGGCAATGGTGAAATGCACATCCGGCCGCAAAGCGAGTATCCTCCGCGTGCACTTGACCAGCAGCTCCGCCCCTTTCCTGCACTCAAGCCTGCCGGTGAATAGAATGTCGACCCGGTCCCCCGGCGGTGTGCCCGTGGCTGATGAGGCCGTGAATGATCCGATGTCAAGGGGAAGCCTGATCAATTCCACCTTCTCTCCGGCGATACCGTACCGTCTCTCCGCCTCCCGTTTTACCGCCATACTCGGGCTGACATAGAGCCGGCCCCTGCGTATGCCCTGCCGCTCAAGCGTATACCATGCCCTTCTTCTGCGCGAAGGGGAGGTACGATTGTAGCAGTCAATCAGATACGTCGGCGTATGCAGATGGATAACCAGGGCAGGACCCATGTCGTTTCGGAACCGGGAGGCCAACCCGTTATACTCCGGACTCTCAACGACATCGAGCCGGTGCTCGGCATGGAGGGCGCGTACGAGCTGATATGCCCCGCGCGAGTAGCCCCTCTGCCAGGCAACTTCTCCGTAGGAAAACCTGTCTCTCAGCCGCCGGCAAAGGCCGCGGGGAGGCCGGCTTCGAAATGTTGCGAATCGCACGCCGGAATCGAGTGGATCGGGAATCGTACCTTCCTTGGCCAGGACAAAGACACCGTGGCCCATGCGAGCCAGCGCATTGGCCATTACGTACGTGTAGGTCGCAATCCCCCCGTGGTCGACCCCCGAGCGTGTTGGATATTCCGCATTTACCAGAGCGATATTCATACGGTATGGCACGCGGGCGGCCGTACCTGCGTTCTTGCGACCGAGCCCGGCCCTCCTTCATATTCCCGGCGACAACTCCTCCCCCGTCGGTCCCGTTCGACCGGCACCCCCGATACCGACCATTGTCTCGGCGGCGCTTCCCGGGAAGCCTCGAGGCGGCAATTAACTATATATTCTATCGTTGAGGCCGCGACAAATGCAAAAATCCCCTTTTCACCGGTTGAGCCCGTGGATCGAGGAGAAAGACCGGGGACCCCGGAACTTCGTGCTCATCGTTTCAGCCCCTGAAAGCGGGAAACGGGCATAACACAGTACGATTTTGACTTTGAAACGACCACGTAGTATACTGAGTAAGGAACTGTTGTCAAGGAGCGGAGAACGAATGAACCGGGCTTTTGTGTTCGTAGCTCTTACCTGGGTAGCCATAACCCTTGTCGTTGCCGGCCCCAACCACGACGCCGGCATCGCTGTCGACCTTGACCCGTTTTCCCCGGAGATCGACTCGATTGATACGACCGGAGAGCAGTCCCTTCTTCTTGCGGTTTCGGCATTGGATGCGGTCGATCTGGACAGCTACTCGTTCGAGCTGCACTATGATCCGGCAGTGCTGGAATTCGTGTCCGCAAGCGCCGAGGATCCCTTCCAGGGAATGGAAAACATGCTGAAACGAAACGGGGGATCGATTCTCGCGATGGAGCCGGATACAAGTCGGGAAGGCGTCGTAGGCTTCAGTTGCACCCTCACCAGCGACAACGCTGAGGATGCTCCCGAAGGCAAGGGGTTACTCGCGGTAATCCTTTTCAATGTGCGGGAAATGAACAAATCGTGTACACTGACCGTCTCTTCGACCTTGTTCTGCGACTGGGAGCAGGTATGCGACTCCGTATCCCGGGCCTACCCTGCTTACTTCGCCGGTCAGTCTCCCACTCATCTGGTCCGTTACCCCCTCCGAAGCGCCGCGCCCGGTCGGTATTTCACCGGCAGAATGATGTGTGACCCGCGAGGCAGAATTCTGCGGCCGGAGGCAGGCCGACTCCGACACATTGTGGACGGGCAGGTAGTCCCAACTGTCTCGAGATCGGGGCTACAGATACTCTTTGCCGTTCCGCTGACCGGTGAATACAGGCTGCGCGCTTTGAGTGGGCGGGAGGAAGCAACCGATAGTAGGAAAGTACCCAACTAACCCTCAGGAAGCCGGAATTGCTCGAGGCCCCCGGATTTCAGGGCTACTTCACTTCGTTCCGTACTTTCCCCCTCCGGTGGGGGGGGCCGAATTCCGACATGACGCAATCCGTCAGTTTTGAACCGGTCCTCGACTACCTCACGGGATTATCTTATTGACGGGATACTCCACGATTCCCGAGGCTCCGGCAATCTTGAGCTGGGGAATAATGTGCTTGGCATCGCGGGTCCGAATGATCGTCTCTACCGCGAGCCAGCCGGAATCGGAAAGATAGGAGACGGTGGGATTGTGCAGGGCCGGCAGTATCCCCAGAATTTTCTGCAGTACGTTTTCCTCGCAGTTGCACTTGAGCCCGACGTAGTTCTCGGCGTCCAGGGTTCCGCGCAGCAGCATTTCAATGTTCTGAAGTTTGCGCTTCTTCCAAACGTTCTTCCAGGCTTCCTTATTGGCGATAAGGATCGTACTGGTCTCCAGCACTTCGTCGATAATTCTGAGCTTGTTCGCCTTCAAAGACGATCCCGTCTCGGTAATATCGACAATGGCGTCGACCAGCCGGGGCGGCTTGACTTCGGTAGCGCCCCAGGAGAATTCAACCTCAACCGCAATCCTCTTCTTCTTGAAGAAGCGCTTCGTGGTATCCACCAGTTCGGTGGCAATACGCTTGCCCTGCAGATCCTCGGCCTTTTTGAACCGTGACCCTTCCGAAACAGCCAGCACCCATCTGCATTTCCTGCGCGTGGCTTTGCTGTATTCAAGTTCGCATATTCGCTCAACCCGGGCACGATTCTCCACCGTCCAATCGTAACCGGTAATTCCCGCGTCGAGGATTCCCTGTTCCACGTACCGCGGCATCTCCTGCGGCCGCATGAGTACAAGATCAAGCTCGTCATCATCGGAAGAAGGGTAGTAGGCACGCTGACCCACGTGAATGTGCACACCGGCCTTGCGGAAAAGCTCGATGGTCGACTTCTCCAGGCTTCCTTTCGGGAGTCCAAGGGCAAGTTTCATGATTGCTGTTCCCCCTCACTCTTGAATGCCGCCGTGAGGGCGGGGACGATTTCCAGAGCATTGCCTACGATCCCGAGATCGGCGATCTGGAAAATGTCCGCGTCGGGATCGGAATTGACCGCAATGATATATTCGGAAGACTGCATACCGGCCTGATGTTGCACTGCTCCGGATATGCCGCATGCGATGTAGAGTTTAGGGCATACCGTCTTGCCTGTCTGGCCCACCTGATGCGAATACGGCATCCACCCCGCATCCACGGCCGCGCGCGAAGAACCCACGGCGCCGCCAAGCACTTCGGCAAGATCGCGAAGCATGTCGAAATTCTCGGGTTTCTGCATGCCTCTGCCGCCGGAGACAATAATGTCCGCCTCGGTAATATTGACGGTCGATTCGACTTCCTTCACACTATCCACAATCGTCGTACGCTCCCTGACCGAGCCCGGCTCAACCTTGTGCACGACTACTTCTCCCCCGCGGTGCGGATCAAGAGCGGCCGGTTTCATGACTTTGTGCCGTACCGTCGCCATCTGGGGCCTGTGCCGGGGGCAGATAATCGTAGCCATGAGGTTGCCGCCGAATGCGGGACGCGTGCCCAGAAGCAGTTTCTTTTCGGCGTCAATCTCCAGCTTCGTACAGTCCGCCGTGAGACCTCCATATACCTTTGCGGCCACCTTCGGAACAAATGACCTCCCGATCGCGGTCGCCCCGGCGAGAAATATGGAAGGCTTTTCCTTCTCAATGAAACCCGCCGTCAGTGTGGCATAGGTATCGTCCCGAAACGCCTCCAGATCGGGCCCGTCCATATAGACGACCTTGTCCGCTCCGTATTTGACAAGTTGTTCGGCTTTCTGATGCAACTCGTGGCCGATTACCACGGCAACGAGCTTCTCCCCGAGCTTGTCGGCCAGCTTCCGCCCCTCCCCGAGCACTTCAAACGATACCCCGTGGATCTCACCGTCGCGCTGCTCCACGAATACGGCCACGTTGTGAAAAGAATCGGGGTCCTCGTCGACGCCGGCCGACTCCCTGGTGATCGTGATCGCTCCATACTTTCTGCACGCCTCCACGCATGCGCCGCAGAGCGTACACGTGTCCAGATCGATCACCGCCTTCTTCTCGACCAGTTCAATTGCGTTCTCCGCACAAGCGCGCACACAGAGCCCGCATCCAATGCACTTCCCAAGGTCAACACTGATACTCATGTAACCACCTGCTACTTGATTACGTTGAGGTCAAGCACCGTCGTCTTGATCCTGTTCACCATTTCGTCCATATCACCTGAGAGCTTTTCACCACCACTCTTTCGCGGCGGTACAAACGATCTCAATACCTGGGTCGGACTGCCTTTCAGCCCCACCTTTTCAGGCTCAACGTCGAGTGCAGCGGCATCAAAAACCGTGACCGAAGCCTTCTTCGCCCGCATCTTGCCCTTCAACGAAGCCATCCGGGGCTCATTGATCTCCTTCACGACCGTAATGAGTCCGGGAAGAGGCATCTCCACCACCTCGTACCCATCCTCCATCATTCGCTCGACCCGGATCGCCGAATCCGTAATTTCTTCAACCTTGCGAACCCATGCCACAAATGGAAAATCAAGCATCTCGGCCACCCCCGGCCCGACCTGCGCCGTATCTCCATCGATGGCCTGCTTACCGCAGATCACCAGGTTCACCTCCCCCAGCTTCCGTATTCCCGCCGAAAGCTCCACGGACGTAGACCAGGTATCGGAGCCGGCCAGGTTCCGATCCGTGATAAGACAGGCCTCGTCGGCACCCATTGCAAGGGCTGACCGCAAGGCCGCGTCGGCCTGTGGAGGGCCCTTTGAAATTATCTTGACACATCCGCCCACTCGCTCCCGTATTCGCAACGCTTCCTCGACGGCATACTCGTCAAAGGGGTTCATCACGGCTTCCACACTGTCGCGAATGAGCGTACCCGTGTCCGGGTTGATCTTCACCTGCGTCGTTCCCGGAACCTGTTTGATACAAACAACGATATTCATGGCAACCACACTCCCGTGACCGGTGCTTCCCAAGCACCCTGTGGAGACTGCAAAAACATGAAAATATACAACACGCCTTCATAAATGTCGGCCTCACCGTTGACGTGGTGCCCCGGAAAGCCATGGGTTGCCTTTCTGATGTGGCCCGGCTACTCGGAATCCTTGCGTCTGCATCAGCACCCGTCCCCGGAGCGTGTGTGTCCCGCCGGCCGCGCTGTATCAACTATTTCGGCCATCTGCAAATCCGAATCAATAGACAAAACCCCGGTAACGGCTACTCCGGTCTCCGGGCGATTTCGCCCCCGAACCGGCATGGTATCGACCAAACGGCAACGGCATGGATACGCCCCCCGGAGAGCCGAGTGTTCACGGCGGGACCTCACACCCTGCCGTTGCGTATATTTTGACGTTCCGAGAATCCCACCAACACGAGAAAAGGAGCTGCCGTGGAAGCGATCAAGATAATGCCGTGTCTGGATATGAAGGAAGGAAGAGTGGTGAAGGGCGTGCATTTCGTGGACCTCAAGGATGCCGGAAATCCCGTAGAGAACGCATCATTCTACCAGAAAGAAGGCGCGGATGAACTGGCGATGTTGGACATTGCCGCGACAGTGGAAAACCGTAAGACCAGGCTGAAATGGGTCAAAGAGGTCTCTTCCGCGCTTGACATTCCCCTGACTGTCGGCGGAGGTATTGGTTCTTTGGAGGATATTGCGGCGGCGCTCGACGCAGGTGCGAGCAAAGTGTCCATGAACAGTGCGGCCGTCGCACGTCCCGAACTTGTCCGCGAAGCGTCGGAAAAATACGGCAAAGCAATAGTGACTGTGGCGGTCGACGCCCGGCGCAACAGCGACATGGATTCGGGATTCGAGCTTGTTGTCTCCGGAGGCACCAGGCCGGTCGGCAGAGATGCGGTTTCGTGGGCGTCACAGTGCCGGGATCTGGGGGCCGGAGCGATACTGCCCACCAGTATGGACGGCGACGGGACGCGGCAGGGCTACGATATCGAGTTTACCAGGGCGATCTCCGAAGCGGTCGATGTCCCGGTAATCGCTTCCGGTGGAGCAGGAACCCTCGAGCATTTCTACGAAGCAGCGGTTGAGGGCGGAGCGAAGATCCTTCTGGCGGCCTCCGTGTTTCATTTTCGCATTCTCAGTATCAGAGAAGTCAAGGAGTACTTGCGGGACAAGGGTCTGGCAACGACCCTCTGACCCGGCATGACATCCGGGGAGCCGATAAGCCTGTGCGGGCGGCGCCCTTTCGTCCGGACACGCTTCAGCGCGTGGTTTCACCGCGACACGTTTCGCCGTCTGTTACCCCGGCCCGCAAGGCCGGTCTATCCTCCACTACCTTCGAACCTTCCGTGCGGGATGTACTTTTTTGAGGGAATCGTCAGGGAACCCCAACTGCACATCAATCCTGTCTCCCGTCAGGAAAAAGACAGCTATGAATGAAGCTCTGCCGACTCAGAGCCGTGTTCCAGAAATAAATGTGTGGTACACGGCAGTCTTCGTGTGCACAATGGTCATTGGTTCCCCGGCCGAACCCGTTGTCGTTACGGGTGCCATGGTGAAGCCGTTGCTGGGCGCCCGAATCGAACATCTCAACCTCACGGACGCCGGCGGGACTCCGATACCGTTTCAAATCGATGAAATAACTCCCGATGGAGAGTATGTGTGTCCTCTGGGAAAAGAACCCAACACGGATGATGGAAACGGCGTTCTGGATGCCCGCGATGAAATTGTCTTTCTCCGGGATGACGCATCGCCCGTGGAGCCGGTCCGAGGAGGTCCTCCAAGGAAGGACGATAAACGCCGCGTTACTGTCACGGTGGGAGAGGGCGCGGAAAAGCGGGGTGTTCTGCTCTGGGAAGACCCCTGGGGCGAACGCTCTCCGGAACGCTATATTCAATACGATCACGCCGACCGTATCGTTGAAACACCTTACTATTTCGCTCGGTTCGGCGCGAGACGTTTTCATTTCGTTCAAGCCGGAATCAGGAACCGTGGGTCGGAATGCTACGTGCCGCTCACAAAGGAACTTCGCGTGAAGATATACCTGCGGGCCCTCTGGGGACTGCTTCCAATCACCTACAATGAGGAGAATATCGTATGCCTCGTCAAGCGATTCAAGGTCGGTCCGATTCGCCTGATACGACGGGGTGACTTCCATCTCAATATCGGCCTCTGGTTGAAGGGCAGCAGGGCCGCCGTGAATCAAATTTGCTATGCTCAGATGGTTAGGGTTCCCGTCTACCTGCACCTTCCGATACGGTTCAGCCGGTTGTTCGGTGAAGCCTGGATAGAGATGTCGCCGGTACTGGGAAGCACGGCACGTACTTACTCATTCACCGTTCCCCGGCACGAAGTTTCGATCCCTCTGGGAACCGCCGACACCCTGGACACGCTTCTGTCTCGAATACCCACGCATGGTCTTATGTCGGTCAACGACGGCAGTAACGGCTACGCGTGGGTACTCCAGGCGGACATACCCGACCATCTCATGAACGGCAGCGGATATGTCGTCCAAAGGCCGTCGAAGCGGGGAGGGATAGCTCACTGCGGCTATCGGCTGACTGTCGGCGACCTCCCGCGGGGCAACTACCTGATAACCAATTGGGTCCTGTTCGGTGCCGATGTGCCTGCAAACCTTGCACGCGCATACCGCACCATCGTCTCCCCCTCCACCGTGACCATCGACACTACCGCGACCTTCAACAACGCCATCGACAAGGTCCACGCGAAAGCCCGCAAATAGGCACCCCGCGGGCGGTGTTCGTTGACGATTTCACGTAGGCAAAGGTATCATTATTCTCATGGGAAGCACCTTCTTCGAAAGTACGCCGCGGTGATGAGCCGAACGGGAAATCGTAAAGCAACCGAGCCGGCCACGTGCACGCTTGGACAGTTGTGCAACCGGGTCGTTACGTGCTCTCTGTCTTACGAAGACGCCAGGGAAGCCATTGCGGAACGACTTTTCGAGGCGATCCAGGGCGCCGGAGCTCACGACGCGCTTGAGCAGGTCGGTCACGTCGTATCGTTCCTGGAGGGCTTGGAGAACAAGAATGAAGAATGCGCCCGGAGCCTTGCCGACGTCTACGGGCTCATGGGTGAAGCATGTCAGTGGGCGGAGAACGATTCTCAAAGCGTTGTCTGGTTCGAAAAGGCCATCGTACTCAACGACCGTTCGCCCCTGCTTTTCCAGAGCATGGCCGATGCCCTTGCGAGGCTCGGTCGCGGCGAAGCGGCCGAGCGAGCCTACCGCCAGGCCATACGCCTTGCCCCCGGCGACTACTCAACGTACCTGAAACTCGCCGGTGTGTATGAGAAACTCGAGAATCCCGAGGCAATGGAGGAGTGCCTGGAAAAGCTTCTGGAGAGAGACCCCGGAAACATGCAGGCTCTCCACATGCTCATTATCCACCACCACCGGCGCGACTCACAGGTTGATGTTGAATTCCTTCGTCGCCGCCTGCTTTCGACGGGCAGGGCCCTGCACAAGAAAGACCTCCTCATCTGGGCCTACCACATGTGCGAAGAAGGGCGTGTGGAAGAAGTCCCGACATCTTTCAACAACGGTACATCGAGATGTGCCGATGACGTGCTTGACGGGCTTGTCAGAGCGTATGCGTACGGAAAACTTCGTCGTTACGCGCAGCGCAAACGGGTCCTCCAGCGGGTCGCGGACATGGTGCCGAACTCTCCCGCGTCGCTCGAAGCGAAACTCAAGGAATTCACCGCTGTCTTCGGAGAAGAAGCCGCGGAGCCTTTGCGCAAGGTCATTGCGGCCCGAACTGCCTGATCGCGAACCGGATTCAGAACTTGAGTTCGCTGGATCGGGATTGAATCTCGTTGTTCCAGATCCTTTCGGCCTGCCCCTGCCAGAACCGAGGGGTCTCCAGCGAAGACTTCCTGGTGTCCGGGGCCAAACCTTCCACCAGTTGTGCAAGGAGTGTTCGAGCCTGGGACGCTTCCTTGGTCTTCCCGGCGTGCAACGCGGAATTCATGAGGATGAAATACGCCTTTGCCATGTCCAGGTGATTCCGCGACTCCTTTGAGTCCAGCATTTCTCTCAGCCACGTTCTGCAATTGCCGATCAGGGTATCTCGCTCACCCCGCGGAGCATATTGGATCGTCAGGTAGTTCAAATACCCCACCATGAAATGATCCGAACACACCTTGCTCATCGCCATCGCCCTCGCACACGCTTCGGAAAGCACGTAGGCAAGATAACTGGTCTGCTTGTCGCGGGGACAGCGAAATTCCCTGTCGAATTCGCCTGCCTGTTCAACCGTCTTGCCGCGCTCCTTGATCGACTTGGAAAGGATAAGCTTCGACTGATCATCCAGCCTCGAGTGAACAGCCACCGTTCCCTTACCTATGGCGTTGAAATGCGTAAGATCGATCGAAACCATGAAGCAGTCGCGACACACGACGGGAAGCATGCCGAATACATTGACCGGCGTGTCGGTGCCTTTCATGAACGAAGTGGGAAAAGGCTCGTCGTCCACCCATCTCCAATCGTACTCGTCGGTGTTGACGAGGTAGCCTCTGACGTTATGAGATCCGCACACCGCACACCCAAGGGACAGGGCGGTGTAATCCCCCTCGCTCGTCCCGTAGGGACCATAGGCATCGAATACCAATTCCCTGCCATGCTCCTGAACTTCCTCACACGCTTCGATCTGATGAAAGGTCGTATCGTCGCCCGACACGTCGACCCGTTCCCTGACTGCCTGCGAAGGCCTGAGGAGAAAGAGAGATGCCTGTGTTTCCCCCAGCTTCAATTTGAGGTTCTTCAGAAGCCGCAGCGCACCGGGGTGCATGGTAGTGATGTCGGCCAGATCAAGAATCAGGTGCTTATGAGGATGTGCTTTGATATGCTTCTGGAGTCGAGGCGTGAGCCAGGGAATCTCAGCGACCGTCAGTTCACCCTTCAGACGAATGATTTCGTAGTCGCCGAACGAGTCGTTCGTGAGTTCAATTTGGCTGTTCATTGCGGAATACCTTTTGCCGCTGGTACCGTTTCCGCTATAATTATGCAATCACGTACGGGGGGAGTGCAAAAAAAGGTCGGTACCGATGTGATACTCGGCCTCAGCGCCCGGAGACGGCATAGAACGGTTCAACAATCTCCTTGCACGGAAATTCGCGCACCAGACGTGCCGGCAATTCCGAGGCGCGGTGCAAGGCCGAGGCCGATTCGGCGCCCGAGGGCAGAGACGCTTTGGCGCTGAACTGCCGCACGTAGAAGGTGTCGCGCGGGATGTGAGATGCCTGCATTCGAACGGGAAGATGAAGGGAATCGCAAGTTACCGTCCCCGGCAAGAGTTCGACGGTTACCAGAATCGTTGCACCCTTCGGGTCGTCAACGAAATCGTACAACCCAAACTTCCCGCAACGGTCGAACTCCTCCCCCAGACGTCGGTGCAAGGCATTCAGAGATCGACCGGACAGGGAAGGCGTAAGCGATGAGTCGCCGGTCCCTCCGTAGAGGGAGTCCAGACCGGCCCGGTCGACAAGAGGAGCAAGGAAGATCGTCTCATGAGCAGCGGGTATCCTGAAAGAACACAGCCGTCGTGAAGACCCGCACCCTGAGGTGACCACGGCCAGAGCCAGGGAGACCAGGAACGGACGTCCCGGGGAAAGCATCACGGCACTACCAGAAGTTTCCGGGTGAGTGTTTTCATTCCCGCCGTCTCCTCGTCGCGATACCCCACCATGGTGATGTACGTCCCCGGTACGATCGAGCGGCCCCGGTCATTGTGCATGTTCCACGTGACAATATCTTCCCGCTTATTTCCCCGTGACCATCCCTTGTCGTGCCGCCGGTCCTCCAGCAGCGCATGCGAAACAAGTCGGCCACTGACCCGGTAGACCCACGTTTCGAGAATTCCTCCGCACTCAAAATGAACCTCTTCCCCCGCACGTGCCGGATTGGGATACACCAGCAAGGTCTCCCTGCTCCCGGTCTTCGCCAGGACACCGTAGAGTCCCGGCTCGGAGATGGGAGCAGTCCAGCGAAGCCTTGCGCCGGTCTCGAGACTCGTCGACAAAGTATCCCAGGTACTGTCCGACGACAAATGGTACAGGGTGAAGGAGGACGTAGCAAGTCCCGCGGCACCCGGATAGAGCCCAACATTGTCGGAGGCGGTGGAAATCGTTAAACGCAGGGAATCTGAGGATGCAATCCATATTGTCGGGAATACAATTTCGTAGACCGCTCCTCCAAAGGTCAGCCCCTGACGAAAGGCCTTGAGCGCGGGGGCATTGTCGACCGAGCCCAACGACCTGATCTCCATCGAACACCGCAGAGGTGAACGAGACCGGAGCGTTACCGCGGCCGTGTCAAACGTCTCGCTTGCCGCACCGGGCGTGACGTATACGTACCGCACCTTTTCCCCGGCCCGGTGTTCCACCGGACACGGCTGGAAACTCACCGACGCAGTGCGCGACCGGCTCTTATCGGCGTTGGATGCCACAACTATCGCCCGCCTCCGCAAATGCCAATCCTGGACCTCGATCTCCCCCACGCCCCCCGTGGAGATTTTCACCGGAAGGAGCGTGTCGCCGGCTCCCTGGTTTCCCGTCTGAAGCAGGAGGTTCACCCCCCAGAGAGCACCCTGGTCTTCGGCCGTTTCCCCCGCGAAACTCACCTTCATGGTCGAGGAATGCGCAGGGTCATACCCCAGTGAAAACGTATTCATCCCGAAAGGCCTGACGGACTTGCTCAGTGAATAAGAGTTGTCGATCGAATCCGCCGTGACAGCCCATTGGGGAAGAAGTTTAGCATCGCGGATAAACATTTCACCGCGTGTCCTGCTGCCGGTAAAATAGCTTCCCGCATGAAAGGAACCCAGCAAATGAGGCCATGTGGAGCCGACCGACGACGAAGCCCGGTTGAGAAGCGAGACAAATGGGCGTGATGATGCATGGTTGTCGTTGAACAGATTGCGTACAAAGGCGATCGAGTCCCCATCACCTGTCCGCTGATAGAGGTACATGACCGGAAGCCCATTGAGGTAAATGGAAACCCCGTTCCAGGCGTAGAACTCATTCGGTTCATCGCTGAAAATGGGAATCCGTGGCCTGGCGAAATAGTCACGTGCATACTGGTAATAATCGTTGATTTCATCAAAAGCAATTTCCTCCATCAGCACGGCCGTTCCTTCCAGCCAGGCAATCGGGAAATCATCCAGGTTCATGACATTCTCAACCCGCCGGCTCATCCCGTATTGAATGGCATGAAAATATTCATGGACACACGTAACACGGACGCCGTCTTCGGGGCGAGCAGTGTAGTCCATGTACGGCGAAGATATCCACTGCGAGCCGGACCATTCGTTCCGCATCTCGAAATAGCTGCTGTAGCCTTTTTCGCCCAGCCTGTCGCCCGGGTAGGTGAGGCCATAGTCCAGTGGGTGTTGACGCGTCACGACAACCTTGTAGCGTGACGGATCCCCGCGTGTTGTGTCCGAAGAAACGGGTGGGGGAAAGCCGAATCGTTCTATCTCCATGGACCACGCACTGTCCAGCGCCCACGCTACTTCATCGACATAGTCGGGAATCCCATTCGAATCGTCGGTCCGGCGGCGCCAGTCGCCCGATTCATATCCGTAGCGATCCGCGGTATCTACGGCACTTGTCGAAGAGGAACGGGTTGTGTAGTAAACTTCAAAGTGACCGCCGGGTGACACATGATAGACGAAGTCTTCGGGTATTCCGGTCGCCTTCCGGTACAGTTCCCGGAATGACACGCTCAGCCGCTCCCACTGTGCCGCGATCCGGAAAAGGTCGGCTTGACTGGGGCGGCTCAAATCCACAACGTCACGAGCCGCGCCCGCTCCTTCCGCTCGCTCCGCAAAAAAGGGCGTCAAACGTTGCTCAAGCCGCGCCCGAGTAGCAGGGGCCCACAGGCGGTCCCCGCCAACGTACGCTTCGTCGGTCCCCGAAACAAGCGACTTCGACCACACGGAAAGGGCCGCCAGATGCAAAACAACAAGCACGCTCCCTGTTCGGGAGCGAAGAGCCGGGCCGCTCGAAACCCGGCGGGGGTTTCCGGTGACGGACAGATGCGGCATATGTTGATTATACGGTTGAGGAAGGAGAGTATTCACTACCCCATCCAGCGGGAACCGTCACGGCCGCAATGCCGACAACCGCGGTACTCGTCCTTGCATTGGGGAAAGCCCCCACACCTCAACGGCTACGTGCCTGAGGACGCCTTCTCGAAGTTTTCCTTGATCGTTTCCAGAAAAGGAAAATCCTTGAGACAGGTAGCATAGACCTTCTTCGCGTCCTCTACCCTTCCGCACTCCTTTGCGGCGTCAAGAAGGTTGAGCAAATGGTCGCTGCTCGTGGGGTTAAGCTTGATGGATTCCAGGAAGAGAGTGAAGGCGTCTTTGTAACGCTTCTGATAATATGAAATGACTCCCAACCCCGCGAACGCATCGGAATTCGGCCCTTCTTCGTCGTTGACCTTCAGGAAGATCTCCATGGCCTGATTCAACTGCCCGTCCTCCAGCAGCTTGTTTGCCTGGTCGATTCCGGGATTGTACGTCCCGATGGAAAGCCCCCGCTGAGAGAGGTAGATATCATCACCCTGGTCTCCGATTGCGTTGCGAATCACACGAGTCTCTTCACTATCGGGTTGCAGCTCGAGAGACTTGTCCAGAAGCGGCACGATATCCTTGACTTTTTTCAGCTTCAGTGCCGCATCGAACAGATTCGCCACAGCATCGGTGTAGTCGGGCTTCAAGGTGACCGCCTTTTCAAACATCGTATACGCATCATGCCACGCGCGCTGCATCCAGGCAACAATTCCCATGTTGTTGTACGCACGCCAGTTCCGATTGTCTTTCTCGACAATACCTACCAGGATCCGGGCGGCACTCTGCAGGTCGCCCTGCTCGATATGCTCTTCCGCTTTCCGGTTCTCGTCATCCAGCTCGGCCACAGCCTGCCGGGGGAGGTCATTCGGTGATGTCATGAGGAAATCCTTTCGGTTGGGCTTCGTGACCGACACGTGTCGAAAACCGCCGCCTCGAGGCGCTTCCTGATGCCTCTCATGAACATGTGCGGAACCGTATTCTTTTTCAAAATATAACAGGCGCAGGCCTGCATCGAGCACCCCGTTCGCCCGACGAGGGTCACCGGCAGGATTTCCTTGGCGCGCACACGGGATATGGGAGAGACGTTCGGTGAGGCCGGCCCGGAAACCGGCCCTGTTCCAGGATATGATCACGCGGTCACACGAAGCCCGTCGCTTCGACCCGGCCTTTCCTCGAAAAGAACACGCCTTCGACCATCGGCCGATTCCCGAAAATCAGTTGAGCCAGAAAGACAGGTCGCGATCCAGCAGCCCTCCCAACTTCAGGATATCCTTCCGATAGAGATCACTGAGCCTGGCTCTGGTCGCGGGATCCATGTGAATAGGCTGTACGTTGCTGTGGCGGATATTCTCGATGACACTCAGCATCGTCGACTCCGGAATCCCGTTGAGGGCAAAGAACTTGTACAGCATTCCTTTAAAGGCGGTGGCTCTGAAAAGGAGCTGGTAGAAACTGCCCCTGAGCGGCCCCGAAGCGTTGAACTTGATTTCAACTTTCGGTATGAAGGTATCGTCGACCTCCAGAAAACGAAAGAGTTCACGCATGAAACCGACCGTATCCTCCTGCAGGTCGTCAAACAACAGCACCTTGACTTCGGAAAACGAATCGAGATAGGCCTTGACCTGGTCGTGATAAAAACCAACATCTTTCAGAAACCATAAGTACTCGTAGCCCAACGCTTTGCGCTCATCTTCCTTGTCCAGGGCCTCCTCGAAACTCAGCGTTTCCCGATTGTCCCGCATGAGATGCTTATATGCGGAAAACGCACGGTCAACCGGGTTGCGCAGAATGATGACAATCTTCGGGGAATTCAAATAGGCATTGATTATGGGAATCGATTTGTTGTAGTAGTAGAGATTTTCGACACTCGCTTCTCCGATAGCCTTGTGTCTTTTCGCGTTGCGAAACAACGACCGGTATTCTTTGATGTCCTTCACGGTGAAACTCTCCACAAAATCGTCCCCGTTGCCCTTCAAAGGAAAGTCGAGGAAATGGGACGATATGAATTTCGGTTCCTTTATCGGACTGAGATACACCTGGGGATGCTGCGAGAGATAACTGGAAACGGCCGTCGTTCCGCATTTTGCGGCTCCCACAATCAAAAAGTTCGGGCGTTTCTCTCCTCGCTCAAATCCCCCGAGAACACGTCGGATACCTTTCACGGGATTACCATTCATTCGTTTCACCTTCCCATCCTTAGTCGTGCACCACACCAATTGCCCTCTCCACACATCTTCTCGATCTTTCGCACAGCCTTCTCGATATCGTATTCAACACGTCTCCATTCTACCACTCCGTCCTCTTCATCAAAAACAACATAGCTCGCCCGCACATCACCGTCCCGTGGCTGCCCCACAGAGCCGATATTGACGAT
>CAZNDN010000002.1:68492-79903 GCA_964571815.1 uncultured Fibrobacterota bacterium
AGGCGTATCACATCAGCCGCAATGGGATTGAAACCGATAGGACCATGAATAAGGGCAAAATCGTGGTTGCCCATCAGTGTCGCCGCCGCCCTGTCCATGACAACATCCAGGCATCGCTCGGCGTCGGCGCCATATCCCACGACATCTCCCAGGCATACCACCTCGCTTACCCCCAAACTCGCCGCATCCTCCATCACGGCCCGGAGAGCTTCGAGGTTACCGTGGATATCGCTGATCAGTGCTTTCACACCAAACTCCGCTTCCCGGCTGGACAAGGGTTTTCTCGGATACCCGTCCTCACACAACGAACGCTCCGGCAGCGAAACTGGACGGGAGGGGATGCGGGAATGTGCCTCTTCCCGCCATTTTCGAACCCTAAAAGATACAATACGGCACTCGGTGGAACCCCCTTACACGGAATCGGGCCACATTCGGAAAGAGGGGTACGGATGTGAGGGCATCGAAACAGACAACAGCCGCGGAACAGCGGCGCTCTGTTCTACTCAACTCTCCAGGTTCCCGAAGGCATCTTCGAGACCGGGGAAGGATCGTTCTCTGAGTCGCCGGAGTGCATTCTCCTTCAGTTGCCGCACGCGCTCCCGTGTGATGCTGAGGCGCTCCCCGATTTCATCGAGCGTCAGCGGCAGTTCCCCTTCCAGACCAAAATACAGCTCCACGACTCTGCGTTCCCTGCCGCTGAGACCCGACAGGGTCTGCTTCACACGATCCTTGAAAGACGAAGCCGTTACCCGTTCATCGGGCATCTCAGCCTCCGCGTCATGAAGCATGTCAAGACGGCTGGCCCCCGAGTTATCACCCACCGAGGAATCAAGCGAATAGTGCTTCCCCGTCAGCCCCAGGGACTCTTCCACTCTCTCCCGCTTCAGATTCATCGCGCCGGCGATATCCTCCGCACGCGCATCCCGCCCCAGCCTCTGCTTCAGCCGCTCATCGGTCCGCCCGATTCGATGAATCATGCCGACCCGGTTAACGGGCAGCTTCACAATGCGAGACTGGTCGGCCAATGCCTGAAGAATTGCCTGGCGAATCCACCATACGGCATACGAGATGAACTTAAAATTCTTCTTCTCGTCGAAGCGCTTCGCGGCCCGAATCAGACCGAGATTTCCTTCATTGATCAGGTCGGTGAGCGCCATACCCTGGTTTTCGTAGTTGCGCGCGACACTCACCACGAAACGCAGATTTGCCTTCACGAGGCGCTCCAGGGCGCTCCGGTCCCCGTCCCGGATGCTTCGCGCCAACCGAGCCTCTTCTTCGGCCTTCAGTGGTTTGTACCTGCTGATCTCGCGCAGGTACATGTTGACATACTCGTCGTCGGGTAGAAGTCTCAGCTTCTTGTCTCTCCGACCCCGGCGAGGTTTCGGCTTAGTCGCCACAGCGGTTCCCCCTCACGGCAAACAACTGCCCGTCCCTTAATTGTACGATTCTTTCCATAGTGCCCGCAATGCCGAAGTTCCCGTTGAACGGTTGTCCGGAGGCATGTATTTTGTTCCCCTCTGAGAAATCTCATCATCCACGAGGAACCCCTATGAGTATACACCTTGCCGACAACGAGAGTCGGACGGCGGCACCCGGCGTCGTCTGGTTCGGGGCAGGTGTCAACGTGGTGCTGGCTCTGGGGAAGCTCCTCGCGGGCATCCTGGGGCGCAGCAGCGCCCTGGTAGCGGACGGCGTGCATTCGTTCTCCGATCTGGCCACCGATGCCGTGGTCCTGATCTCACTGCGGCTTTCACGAAAGCCGGTGGATTCATCGCACGATTTCGGTCATGGGAAGATGGAAACCCTCGGTGCCGCGCTGGTCGGAATTGCACTGATTTCCGCCGGGACGGCAATCCTCTGGTCCGCGGTGAACTCGGTAATCCAGGCTGTCGATGGTAACATACCTCCACGCCCGGAGTGGGCTGCGCTACTCGTGGCCCTGGTGTCGATCGCCGGAAAGGAGGGGCTGTTCCAGCTCACGCTCCGAGCCGCGACAAAACACCGCAGCAACGCGATCGCGGCCAACGCATGGCACCATCGATCCGATGCTTTCTCCTCGATCGCGACAACCCTGGGCATCCTGGGGACACTACTTCTGGGTCCCCAGTGGCGCGTTCTCGACCCAATAGCGGCAATCGTCGTGAGCGCTCTCATATTCCAGGCCGCCGCAAAGATAATCAAGGAAAGCATAGACGAGCTGGTCGAAAAATCGCTGGACAAGAACACGGAAAACGAGATTGTACGGCGTGTTGCGGCGATTGGAGGCGCCAATCGTCCCCACAGCCTTCGAACGAGGAAAATCGGGAATACCGTTGCCGTGAATCTCCACGTTCTCGTTCCTCCATCACTTCGGGTCGATGAGGCACACGAAATTTCAACGGAAGTTGAGAAGGAAATCAAGGAAATGTTCGGCCCCGGAGCGTTCGTGTCCGTACATATTGAACCGTTGACGGACCGTTGAGAAGGGTCACCGATAAACCTGGAAACCGGATTCCCGACCTTCGCCTCCACTTTTGACACGTTCCCGCCTCGCAGGTGACCTTCGCTTCGACGCAGCGGTTGCGCCGCCCGCACGACACCCCGGTAATAATCGAGTTCTCGGCGGGCGTCATCCCGAAAGGCTCCGGAGCAGAACTTCGCACGGGAAATACGTCGCAGAAAAGGAGCACCAAAAAAGCCCGAATCCCTTAATTTTACAGGGGAAACGGGCTTTTGATAATGGCGGACCGGACGAGACTCGAACTCGCGGCCTCTGGCTTGACAGGCCAGCGTTCTAACCAACTGAACTACCGGTCCAAAACACTCTCCCCGGGCAGCATTGCCCTGCTCTCACTCTATGATTTCCCCGGCTCATCTTCCTCCGCCGGGCTTCCGCTCTCCCGTAATGGGCGTTGTTGGATTCGAACCAACGACCACCTGCTTGTAAGGCAGGTACTCTATACCAACTGAGCTAAACGCCCTTCTCTCCTTGCGCATTCTTCCCGTGTTTTTCCTTGGAAAGGATTGCGAAAGGAATCATGATGCAATACACGCCGACCAGGATCAACGGGGCAACAGTCCACGAGAGAGGATTGCGCACAGGGCCCTGCCCCAGCAGGACATAGCCCACCACCAGCAGCGCAACCGCGGCCCCCAGCAACCGGAAATTCTTCGATGAGAGCATTGTCATGAGACTACCCCCTCCCCATATCCCTTCCGACGGTGATCCACATAAATTACTTCAATTGCTCATCGGAGGTCAACCCTGAAGCTTCAACGACGACGCGACGCGGGCTCGTTCGTGCTCGTCCGAAGCGTCCCGGAGGGTCACAAGCCGCTCCCGTGTCGTGCGAATCACGTCATTGAGCAGCCCCGCCAGGTTCTGCATCTCGTCGTGCTTGCGCAAGTGTATCTCCTCCGTATAGTCTCCCCGGATAAGGTCATGACAGGTCTTCTCGAACCGGTAAATCGGTCCCGCCAGCTTGTGAGAGAAAAACACGGTGAGCAGCACGATCTGTAGTATTACCAGGAGAATTCCCACGCCGAATACCCAGAGAAGCGAGGAGAGGACCTGCGCCTTGTAGGCCCTGTCCGAAGAAAAATTGCGGAGGTAGCCGCGGATTTCTTCAAGCAACCCCTCGTACATCTCCGCCGTGGGCCGGGGAGTGTCCTGCAGTTGCAGAGCGATTTCGTTGTCGACATTATCCTTGACAATAGCGATTGTCGTGTCTACGATGCTCTGTGAGGCGTAATAGAGGGTGAAGATCCAGAACAGAAGCATCACGATCATGGGAACAAGGAAGGTAATCATGTACCGTACCTGCAAGTGCCGGTTGATGAACACGTGCTTTCTGACAAACCGTCGTTGTTGAGGCATGCGGCTGCTCCCCTTACTTTTTCGTTGGATACTCTATCCTTGTATGAAAGATGCCCTGCAATACAGGCATAAACCCTTCGACGATCTTGTCCAGGTCGCGCAGCGTCAGGTCACATTCATCAAGCTGGTGAGCATTCAGCTTGTCCCGAATGATCTTCTTCACCAGCTCTCGCAGGAGCCTTGGGGAAGACGTTGCCAGGCTCCGGGAGGCGGCTTCCACGGAATCGGCAAGCATAATGATCGCGTTTTCACGGGTTTGCGGTACGGGACCCGGATACCTGAAATCCTTCTCCTGAACCTGCTTGTGAGGATCCTGGGCCAACGCCTTCTCGTAGAAGAAGGAGACCGTCGATGTCCCGTGGTGCTGCATGACGGCGTCCTGCACGACCCGCGGAAGCTTGTGGGAGCGGGACAGCTCAACCCCCTCCTTCACGTGCGAGCAGATTATCAAAGCGCTCATGTTCGGCGACAGCTTGTTATGAATGTTCTTGTCGTTGATGTGGTTCTCGACGAAGTAGTCGGCCTTCTCTATCTTACCGATATCGTGATAGTATGAGGCGACCCTGGCCAGAAGGGCATTGGCGCCTATCCCCTCCGCCGCCGATTCGGCGAGATTACCCACCAGCACGCTGTGGTTATACGTCCCCGCGGCTTCTATGGAAAGCCTCTTGAGAATCGGATGGTTCATGTCCGCCAGCTCCACGAGTGTCATATTCGTGGAAAGGCCGAAAAGGTTTTCAAAGATCGCCACAAGCATCATCGCTATGAACGTGGCTGAGATAACATTGATAAGAGCAAGGCCGACGTTCTGTACAATCGCCAGCGGCAGCAGCTCAAACGTCAAGAGGTGCCATGTCAGAATAAACATGGTATATACCCCCGCCACCGGCGGCATGGCCTTGAAGAAATCCCAACGATACCTGATATCCCGATGCGCGAAACCGGCGGTCAGCCCGCCGAGAAGAGAATAGAGAAAAAGGCGATAGTTGAATCCGAGAACGATACCGAAGTAGATCGAAACGAGGAATGAAACCAGCGCGCTCATCTGGAGATCAAATAGAATCGCCGCAAGTATGGCCGCCACCGCTGTGGGAATGATATACTCCGGAACAATCGAAGCAATTTCCGGAGAGACATTGAAAAGCCTCGGAACCAGGAGTACTCCGCCCCGGATCACGGCAAACTGGATGATCACCAGCGAGGCAAGCGCCCAGAGCCTCGAGACGTTCTTCACCAGGTCGGGGCGAAACGTTCTGATATACACCGCCAGGGAAAGAAGGATGAACAGGCCCAGCAGAGCACGCCCGCCGTACCCGGCCATGAGTCTCCATCGTTCCGTTCCCCGCCGGGTCCGCTGCAAAGCAATGGAAAGCGCCTTGAGCTTCTCCACCGTTTCGGCGCCAACCACCTGGTGCTTTCGCATTATCTCGGTGTCTTTTATTACCTTTCCCTTGATAGGAAGCACCTCAAGCGAAGCACGCTGGCGGGCACGAGCCGTTGCCTCCCCATTGACCGTCACGTTCGGCCGGAGGTAGGCAAACAGGAGTTCGTAGACGGCGCTCAGAGCCTCCTGGTCGAATTTCCTTTCCCTCTTCAACAAGTGGATAACCCGCTCAAGCGCAATCTCCTTCACCGGCAGCTCGTCATGTTTTATGGCCAGCCTGATCGAGTCCCGGCGAAGCGCCACAAAATTCTTGTCGTAGATCAGGTGTCGGTCAAACGAAGTGTTGTAGCGTTCCTGAAGCTCCTCCAGCTCTTCCTGCGACTCGACGAGAAGAACAGCCGAAACGCCGCTTTCCAGCACCTGCTGGGCCTGCAGCAAAGCATCATCAAGGAGGTACGGACGCGAAATAAGCAACTCAAGCGTAGACTCGGTCAGCTCGGTGCTCAGTTGTCGACGAGCGGCGTCGCGCAACGAGTCGGAAACACTCTTTTCGCCCAACCGGGAAACCACTCTCCGAAGCTCCAGGAAGCGCTCTCTTACTTGCCTTTTCACCTCCGGATCGTAATCAAGAATGAGGAGCACCTGGTCCATCGCGCGCCTGCGCTCACGCTCCAACTGCTTCGGGTCCTTCGGTATGTCGAAGGTGAACGGAGCGATCACCGTTTCCTTGGCAACCTCCCCTTCCTCGGGCAGGTTGAAACTCTGTACGGGCGAAACGTACGGGAAAAGCAACCCCATTGCCAGCGATGTCGTCAGGAGTATTACCACCGGCCTGGCGAAAAAGGCGCCAAGCCCGTAAAGCGGCCCTTTCTTGCGAGCCACAATCGAGAATGAATCGGTATCCCGTCGTCTCTTGCTCGTTTTCACAATCGCTGCCAATCGCACCGAGAAGGTATGAAAGGTTGTGCCATCGGCCCGCTCACCTCGAAGCCACGGAACAGTAGACGACCAGTGTCAAGAATGGCGCACTACGAAACAGCCCGCACGCCGACCAGCCCCATCCACTCCGCCCCCCCCTGTGACCGCGGCCGACGACGCTGCCCGTACCTCATCCAGCTCAAGACGGCTCTATCCGGAAAATGTTTCTCGGCCCGCGATCCATAGTCGATGAATGCCGCTTGCGGCACACTGCTGAACCCGAACGGAAAGGGAGTCCTCTTCCCCGCACGCCTGAGGATACCGTGCGCGGGCATATCGACACCCCTCTCACAAAAAAGGCTCGAATCTCTCGATTCAAGCCCTTGGATATTTCTTCCATGTGCCGGTGAGGCACATTCCGAACCGGCTTCGGCGTGCCGACGCCTACCTGGGTATGTCAAGCACCTGACCGGGGAAAATCAGATCCTCGGCCCGTGAATACTTCGGCTCCTCAACCTGCCGCAGATACCGTTCGTAGCCACCGTCGATCACCGACTTGTTGGCGCGGTAAATGCTCGGCCACTGAGCCGGATCGCCGTAGATAAAGTCGTACTCGGCAATACGCCACAGGCAGTCCCTTCTTCCGGGCACCAGCCGCACCGTGTAACTCATGGGCTTGTCCGGAAGGTTCGCTTTCACGCGCTCCAGAAGATCCTCGACATCACGGATTTGATCCCGGATTCTCCACAGATAGGATACGGGTTTCTCCTTCAATGCGGCAATTCGGGCTTCCAGGGCCTTGATCTCGTCCATTCGTTTCGCCAGTTCATCGGAACTCAACCCCAGTAGCAACTCCAGTTCCTGACGAATCGAGGCAATTTCATTCTCCGCATCGATCACATCCTGCTCGGTAATACCGAGGATATCGTACTTCTCCTGAATGATAGCGGCGATCTGCTGCTCGATATCATCGATCTGCTGCCTCAGGCTCTCAATCCTGGCCTGTTCCTCGGCAATCTGCTCTTTGGCGACCTTCTCCCGCTGTTGTGCGGAAGCGAGTTCGATTTCGTATTCATCGTATGTCATCTCAGTCTTCGCGGCGAACGTGACCATCGCCACCAACAAACAGAGTGACATTGCCTTAACTGTCCTCATAGTTCAACCCTCCTGCGCTTTGTCGTGACCGGTTGCTGAGTACTACATTTTCCCCATTTTTACCTTAAGTTCGTCCCGCTCTTCCTCGTGCCTGCGAAGCTCGGCCTGCTTCTCCTGCAGCAAGCTCTCAAGCTGCATCCGCTCACTCCTGAGTTCGGACAACTTGCGCTCCGCGGCATCAGCGGCGGCTCGTGTCTCCTCGAGCTTCGCCAACTCTTCCTCGCTGGGCCTCTTCGTACAACCGCCAACACCACACAGCGCAACCACACTCCCCACTGCCAGCAGTCGCGTCACCCTGTTGCTTCGTCGCATAAACCACACCTCCTTTGCCTCGATGAGCTGTATTCTCCACCTACCGGACAACCGGACCCCGGAAAAGACTGATAAAAGTATAGTTTATCCATAATCTCAAGTCAAGCGACACTCCCGAAACACACCCGGTTTCGGCATCCATGCAGCTTCTCAAGAGCCTCAACCGTGCCTAAAAGTGCTTCAGAGCCGGCTTGCCGACCGGAAAAACGTTGAATCCCATGTCAAACAACGCCCGATGATCAAGTATATTCCTGCCGTCGAATACGAACGCGGGGTGCTCCATTTCTTCATACACCCGGCCGTAGTCCAGATCCCGGTAGCGATCCCATTCCGTCAAAATCGCAATCGCATGCGCCCCGCGAGCCGCTTCGTAGGGATCTTCACGGAACTCGATCGCGTCACCGCACGACGCCAAATCCTCCGCGGCGTTGCCCAGCGCCTTCGGATCGGTCACTATCACCCTTGCGCGCTCCCCAACCAGCTTCCGCGCAATATAAATCGCGGGCGACTCTCTGGTGTCGCCCGTATTCGCCTTGAACGCAAACCCGAACAAGGCAATGCGCTTGTCCGAGAGCGTGTTGAACATGAAGCGAATCATTGTCTTGACAAAACGCGTCTCCTGGTATTCGTTGATTTCAACAACCGATCGCCAGTATGCCGCCACTTCATCAAGCCCGTAGTGCTCACAAATATACACAAGGTTCAACAGGTCTTTCTTGAAACACGAGCCCCCGAAGCCCACACTGCACTGAAGAAAGCGGGAGCCGATCCTGCCGTCCATACCGATGGCCCTGCTCACCTCATCGATATCCGCACCCGTTTTCTCACACAGGGCGGAAATACTGTTGACCGAGGAAATACGCTGTGCCAGAAACGCATTGGCCGTCAGCTTGGAAAGCTCGGCACTCCAGATATTGCTGGTGACAATCTTCTCGGGCGGAACCCAGGAGGCGTAGATGTCCACCAGCTCTTTGCTCGCGGCCTGCCCGCGCGGCGTCTCGTGAGAACCGATCAACACCCGGTCCGGAGACTCCAGGTCGCGTATCGCCGTACCTTCGGCGAGGAACTCCGGGTTGGACAACACTTCGAAATGAATACCGCGATCGTTTGCGTTCAGAATCCTCTCCATTGCGCGGGCAGTGCGCACCGGAAGCGTACTCTTCTCAACCACGATTTTGTCGGAGTCCGACACCTTCGCAATGGTTCGCGCGGTCTTCTCCCAGTACTGAAGGTCGGCGGCCTTCCCCGCCCCTTCACCGAAAGACTTGGTCGGTGTATTCACCGAAACGAACACGATGTCGGCCTCACGAACCGCCCCCTCCACATCGACGGAAAAGAAAAGGTTCCTTCCGCGGGCCCGCCCAACCACATCGCGCAAGCCGGGCTCGTATATCGGAAGGTCATCGCTGAGCCAGGCTCCGATCTTGCTCTGGTTGACGTCGACGACGGTCACCTTGACATCGGGACACTTGTCCGCAATCACGGCCATGGTCGGTCCGCCGACATAGCCGGCGCCAATACAAAGTATTTTCTTGCGATATTCGGCATTACTCATTCAGTTTCTTCCCCTGCTCGAACACAGTGAACTCTCGCGCGGAAACAAAGAGGCACGGCACAGCCGGCACTCTCCCACTCCGCCTCTATGACAGAGTGTAACCCCTTTGAACCGCCCTCCACGGGCGTTTGAGAAAATATATTGCGAAGGCGCCCGCTGCCCGTACCCCTCACCCCGGCACCCCCCGGATTCAACGGCCTCCCCTGTGCTATTCCTCTTCCCAAACGGCATCAGCCACCGCCCTTCGCACCGCATTGATGGTCTCCCGGTTGGACCTTCTCCGCGGAAACGTGTGATTGGCCAGCATCACCAGTCCCCGGCCGCGCCGCACGTCCACCGCGCACATGCTGCCGGTGAATCCGGTCTTTCCGAATGTTCGGTCGGAGCACCGCCCCCCCATGAACCTTCGCTGCGCCAGTTCCCATCCCAGACCGGTGCACTCCGGAAGGTGAGGAATGCAGTCTCGGGAAATCAGTTCAACCGTCTCCTCTTCCAGGAACCGTCGTCCCCCGGCGAACCCTCCCGCGAGCAGCATTCGCAAAAATTTCAGGATGTCCCCCGCGGTTGAGAACACTCCCGCCGACCCCACATCCTTGAGAGGAAGAAGTGAACGCGCACTCTCATCGTGCACCACCCCTCGAACAACCGAACCATCCCGCTCATCGATCTCCGATGGTGCAACCCTCGACAGCTTGCTCCGGTCAACACCAAAGCCGGTATCGCCCATTCCAAGCGGTTCGAAGAAAATCTCGCGGGCCAGGTCGGCCGGCCCGGCGCCGCCCAGCCGCTCCAGTGCGATCCCCAACAGCACGCTGGCCGTATTCGTGTAACAGTACACACTTCCCGGTTCCGAAACCGGGGGTGTCGTACGTATCGTTTCGAGAATCTTCTCCGGAGCCAGGTCGCGCAGCGAGGAAAGCCGGTAGCCGAAGTCGAGGGTGTGGGACAAGAGGTGGTACACCGTGACCGTACCACGAAGGTCGATGCGGCATTCCGGCACAATCTCCCGCAGCGGGGTCCCCGCTTCAACTCGCCCCTTTCCGATGAAATACAGCGCCAGACTCGAAGTCGGAATCGCTTTCGTGAGAGAGGCAACATCGAAAATGGTGTCCAGCGATGCCGGAGCCGCGTCCCTCGCGTAGGTCAGCCTTCCGAACGCACCCGCCCAGAGCACTTCCTTCACATCGGTCACCCCGACCACACAGCCGGGGAATACGCCCCTTTCGATCGCCTCCTCCGCAATGTTCGCTACCCTTCGTGACAACCCCTCCACCATCGCATCCTCCCCGGGACGGCGCCGGGCACGGCTTTTTCGACACTGCCTCCGTCGCAGGTACAACCCCTCTCCTCCGGGAGCCACCCACAGCCTTCGGCACCGGCAACTCATCGTAACCCCTACCCGGAAACCAGGATTCCTATCGGACGAAAATACATATATTTCCTCTCTGTTCCGAACCGCGAAACGCAAACTTTTTCATGAGACGCCGAATGACCGCTCCCGGCCGGCTATACAGCACCACTACATGGGCAAAAGGTGTGCTGTGCGCACTGATTCTCTTCGGGTGCACCCCCGGTCCGCAACCACCTTCCGACCTGCACGCTCGCTTTGCGGAATGGTTCGTTACTCCCCGGAAGCAACTGCTCGATACACTTCTTCACTACCGGTTGAATGCCGAAGAGTGGGACTCCCTGATAGAGAGCGCCCGGCCGGGGTCTGTGAAGGCGGGAGCTTTTCGGAAACGGCTTGAGGATATCGCGGGCCGTTCGTATACCCTCGGATACCAAACTCCCGATACAATCGATCCCGATACCACCTACCCGCTTATCGTGTATCTCCACGGAGGAACCGGCACGCGCAGGACCGACAAGGGAGCCGAAGCATACGGTATGATGCGGGCGCTGGCCGACACCTTCTCCCTCTTCCTTGCCTCCCCGTCGGCCAACCGTGAAGCGCCGTGGTGGTCTGCCGGGGGGCTCCAGCGTATTCTTCAATGCCTCCGGTACATGAGCCTGCACTACCCCATCAATCCGGACAAGGTCTTTCTGGCAGGCGTCTCCGACGGGGGTACGGGCTGCTATGTAGCCGCCGCAATGATTCCGGGGCCCTTCGCCGGTTTCTTTGCCGTATCGGGCTTCGGGGGCCTCGCCCTTCGCATGGGCATCCCCCTTCATCCGGAGAATCTCATGCAGCGGCCAATCTACAATGTCAACGCAGGCAAAGACCGGCTCTA
>CAZNDN010000002.1:80003-97469 GCA_964571815.1 uncultured Fibrobacterota bacterium
GCCCCGGTTCCCGTCGAGGTATTTCCTGGAAGTTCACCGCGGGATTCCCCGCCTCATGCGACAATGTCGTCTCGTGGCGGCTTTCCGGCTCAGGTTCGGCCTCAGTCAGCGCCTACCATCGCCTCGACACGCTCATTGTGACGACCCGGGGTCTGAAAGAACTCGTGGTGAGCAGAGCGGGAAATCGCGGGAACCGCCCGCTTCGCGTCCGGGCAAACGAAACCCCGGTTCGAACCGTGAGCCCCCTTCCAACCATCTCGCGCGAACGGTTCCTCATGATGCAACAACGAGGAATACCGGAGATGTTCCGGGAACAACCATTGTATCGAATCACGCTCAAGTAGCAAGAAAAGGAGGAAACCATGGCACGGGTCATTATGCCGCTGGCCGACGGATTTGAGGAAACCGAGGCGATTGCCGTAATTGATATCCTGCGCAGAGGTGGAATCGAAGTGACCGTCGCCGGAGTCAACGACGAAATGGTCGAAGGTGCCCACGGGATTTCGGTCCGTGCCGACACCCTCTTTGCCGAATGCGACAACGACAGCGACGGTGTCGTCCTGCCCGGCGGCATGCCCGGGGCGAAGAACCTTTCGGAATCCGAAGGCGTCCTGCGGGCGATACGTCACCACTTTGACCGCGGCGCGCTGTGCGCCGCGATTTGCGCGGCCCCCGCCGTACTGAGCAAGGCGGGAATACTGGACGGGAAAAAGGCGACATGCTACCCGGGTCATGAGAAGAACCTTCACGGGGCAACGATCCTGGAAGATCAGGATGTCGTCGTCGACGGCAACGTCGTCACCAGTCGAGGGGTGGGGACAGCTCCGGCTTTTGGCCTCGCTATTGTATCGATTCTCAGCGGTGAGGATGCCGCACAAGACGTAGCTCGTGCCATTCTCCATGCCGCGTAAAGGAATGGACTCAGCCGCCTATTCGGCTCTTGCCGCCGCTCTTCGAGAAGCCGCCGAATCCACTGTGCCCCCCCTCCCTGTTGCTCCTCTCCAGGGGGAGACGGATGAACTTCGGGGGCCGATCCGCCGGCTCCAACGCATCCTGGACGCCGGCTTCCCCGCCGACCTCCGGGCCCTTTCACCGGTGTTTCACACCGCCCGGCAGGGGCTTGGAGGTATTCTCGCGCACGTGCATCACCTTGCCCTGAACGGAGTTATGTCCGGGGAAGAATCGACTTCCGCCCGTCGCGCCGGTGCGGAAACCGTGCGTCTGCTGAGTTCCAGCGTAACGTCCCATTACAGCGGCATTATCGACGACAACGACGTCGTGTCGCTCTCGGCGGCCTGCTTCCTGCTCGAATGCTGTCTACACCTGGGTTGGTCTCCCAACGCCTGCGAGGGATTCGCCAAAAGAGCCGCCCACGTCTACTTTGCCCGAATGAAACGAATGCTGCATGCAGCGTCCCCGGCTGTGGTGACCACGGTCGCCGCCTACGTGCAAACGCTCCGGCCCCTGGCACAAGTAACCGAGGGAATCAGGGAGCAACCGCTGGAGGCTGAAAAAGGCGGACTTACCCGCTCCTTTTCGTGGAATATCGGTCAGTCGACCGCAAACTACCGTCTCTTCTCCGAAAACACGCCGCGAGTCCGTTTCCTTCTCCCCCTCGGAAGCGATACCGTACCGCACCCCTTCCGCAAGGCCTCCCGGGAACCGGAGCTTGGAATGAAGCTATACACGAACCGGGGCGAACTGATACCACGCTCATGCGGAGGTTACGAAGAGATCAGGCGACGACGGACCTGGGGTATGCAGGCGTCCTTTGCCTGCGCGACCGAAGAGGACTATCAGGCGGAATGGAAGGTAGTCATACAGGTGTTCGAGGCGACACTCTATCGCATTGACGCAATTCAATGCCGGCCCGGAAACGCACTCAGAATCACCGACGCGGAACTGAGGCTTGAGAATGAAATCCCCCTCACGAAAACCGACTCCCCCGGGAAGTACATCGGGAAAACAGGCCATGAAAACTACGTCCTGGAGTTGGTACGCAATCCCCTCGGCCTCGCCCTCACCAATCAGCCCCCAGGCGAGATCACGGTCCTGAAAGGGGGCAGTCGGGACCTGAGTCGAGCCATATCGGTCGCCGCATGGACCCGGGGACGGTACGTAACCGGCATCAACCGGACCAATCTTCTTGGGCTTATTGACTGACAGGGAACCGGTTGCGGGTTCCGCCCGGGGACGCCGCGAAGTAGGCCGGAAGGCGAATGGAGCAGGTATCTCGAATGAACCCGCAGGGCGGTTTCCGCGACTATTTGAGTGGGATTGTCGCGCGAAACCGAGCGAGGACGAGCCGGCCGACCGGGGGTGTTGTCAACGGGTGAACCGGATTGTATATTTGTATGTAGGTATTGACCGACTGAGAAAGGAGGAAATCCTATGAAGGTTCGCGGATGGAAGGGTGCGTTTTTGACCGTAGCTATGACGGCGGGTGTGGTGCTGGGAGCCACCAAATGGGTACAGCCCACCAAGGACAACGTCGGCATCTACAAAAATCGCACACGTGAGTTGTATGAGAAGCCAGTCTTGTCGGCAAACATCAATGACCGTCTGCAGGTTCTCCAATCGAAGGGAGATCACTACAAGGTTAGAGTAGCCGGACAGGTCGGGTGGGTTGAGAAGCGTCTGGTGGCGGCCACGGCAAAGGGGAGCAGGACCTATCTGTTCGAGGATGCCGAGGTTATCGGGTATCTGGACAACCCTACACCAGTCTACATTATCGACGCCGACGACAAGGATCGCGATCCGATCAAGCTGGATCGCTCGTTCGCCGAAGCGTTGCGGGAGAATGTCGACCAGGAAACGGTAGAGCGGCAAACCAAATAGTCGATTCTCACCCATATCGCAGGATTACAAAAGCCCGGGCGGCACAGTTCCGCTCCGGGCTTTTTCGTATCATCCCGCCGTGGGGACTGCAGTCCCCTCCTATCGAAAAGTCGCTTCTTCCTTTTTCCTCATCAGCACCTGCCAGATCTTCTCCACGAGTTCACGCCCTCCAAACGGCTTCACAATAAGATCGTCGCCACCGGAGTCGTAGCATCGTCGAATCTCATCCTCCGAAGCATGTGCCGTGCAGAAAACCACGGGTACATCCCTCGTTTCGTCCTGCGTCTTGAGGACCCTGCAGATACGAAACCCATCCATTCCCGGGAGCACATGATCGAGCAGGACCAGCGACGGTGTCCGATGAAATGCGAGTTGAAGCCCCTTCTCGCCGTCGTGTGCCACAACGGTCTCGAACGCGTTTGAGAGCACCAATTCGGCAACCTCGGCCGCTTCCGGGTCACTGTCAATAATAAGCACGTGCGGTTTCCCTTCGACCGCTTCTTCTCCCGCCACCGCCCTCTCCTCTTCATCAGGCGCCGCTTCCTCACCCGGTGTAATCGCGGCCTTCACCGGCAACACAACGTGGAACTCACTCCCGGGGAAGGAGCCGTCGGCCACTCCCGGACTCTCGACCCAGACCCTGCCTCCATGACACTCGACAATGCCCTTGACGATGGAAAGCCCCAGCCCGCTCCCGCCCCCCATGAAACGTGAATCGTGCGTGCTGTGACGCGTCGTACTCCCGACTTCATAGAACGGATCAAAGATCCTTCGCTGATCCGACTTGTCGATTCCCACCCCCCAGTCCCGGAGAACAATATGAAAGCGCTGCTCATCTTCCATCCCGATTCGCAACTCTATCTCGGAATCATCCGGCGAGAACTTGATCGCATTACCGAGCAGGTTCGTGAAAACCTGCTGTATTCGAAGTCTGTCGGCATAAAGCCGGGGCAGGTTCTCCTCGAAATCCCGTCGAATACCGATATGCCGCTCCCGGGTCATCCGCGAAACCTCTTCGATAACCTCTTCGGCAACGTTGACAATGCTCATGTCCTCGAGCTGAAGGCGAAGTCGATTCTGCTCGATACGGGTAACATCAAGGATATTGGTCACGACGCGGTGAAGTCTGTCGGCAGCCCGGTTGATATTCTCTATCATACGCAAGACCGTGTCGTCGAGCCGATCGCGCATCCCGTCCATAATAATATCGGAATAGCCCTTGATTGACGTCAGCGGCGTCTTGAGCTCGTGCGAGGCTATGGAAAGAAAACTCGATTTGAGTTCACTGAGCTTCTTGAGGCCGGCGTTGGAGCGAATCAGCTCAGAGTTGATTCTGGCCATTTCCAGGTTCTTGTGCTCAATCTGTTCCGCCTTGCCCGCTTCGTCACTGATATCCAGCAGCATGAACACCAGCGCGTCCCCGCGATCACCCTGGTCGATCCGGAACGCCTTCATCTTGAAAACCCCGCCGCGCGGTGCACCCGAAACGCGCACATGCGTCTCGCATGGTTCTCCCCTGTCCACAAGCTCACGCACCTCCGACCATGCCAATCCATGTTCATCGTGCTCGATATGTTCGGCAAAATCGGTGCCGTAGGCCTCCGAACGCTTCACGCCGAGTATCTCAGCGCCCTTCGCATTCAAATAGCGAATCGAACAACGTGAATCGGTAACCGCTATCACCAGCGGTGTATGCTCAACGATTCTAGCCGGCAAGTGAAGATCATTTTCCATCACAGCGGTATCTCCCGCTCCTTTTCCCTGCAAGCATCTCCCCCTTCACTACCTATGATTCCAGGTGTCCCGCGCTCCCCCCTTGTCGCTCCTCCATCCGATCGATCTCCCTGCAGACATTCTCCACCACCCCGAAATCTTCACGGGTCACTCCCGCTACCTTCTTTGCGTACAACTCAAGAAGCCGAAACGAATCGGCGCTCAAATCCCCTCCCGTTCCGATAATACTCACGATCCGGTCAATGTCTCGCGGAAAGCGATAGCCCCGCATGAACGATCGGAATCGCTCGCGAACAGTCGAAAAACGTTTCGGATCCTTGCGGCTATAAAGCATGTTCGGAATGTAGTCCTTCAATATCTTCTCCCCGACATCCGCGCCCGCGCGGCTGTAATGCTCTTCTTCGGAATCACGCTGTCCTCGCTCTATCTGCGAAATCAGTTGGTCGATCTCGGTTTTCACCCACCGGATCTGCTGCTCCCGATAGCGAGCCTGATAGAGAATGGGAAAAGCATTCACACTCAAGTTGGCATTGCCGATATTGCGGAAAGATCCCACAAAAAACACATCACCTTCCTGGCTCAACACTTCCTCCTCGGAATGAAACGGCACAATCTTCGCCGGCGTAGGAATAAAATCCTCGAACTCTTTCATGCTCTCGATCTTTTCCTTGAGCTTCTGGGGGTCCAGAGCCGACTCCAACCCATCCAGCCGCTCAATGATCTCCTCCAGTCCTTCCTCAAGCGAAAGCCCCATCTCCGACTGCAGAAAATCCTTCAGATTGCTCTGATCCTTGAAATTGCCGTTGGCAACCAGCAGGCCGTTATTGATGGCCGAAGCGACGGGGTGTGACGTTCCCGCCAATTCGGCGGGATCGATATCAACCGCCGCATAGACGGTCAGATGACCATCAAGGTTCTTCGGGTCGCCCTTCTTCTGTGTAACATCCAGTAACATACGATCACCACCTCACTCCGGCATCCCCGGCTGCTGATTTCCTTCAGCACGCTTCAGAGCCCGCTGGGCTCTGAGCACAAGAATGGTTGCCGCAAGCGTGAACACGTACCACGGCCACACACCTCTGATCCCCGCCACAGCCGCGAGTGCCTTACCCGCCGCCACCGGACCCGCGGCAAAGCAAACGAGCTTCGCGTGCTCTCTGAATCCGACAACTCTCCGTATGGTGAAAATATACGTTGCGAGTGCCAGAAATGGAATAGTGAACAGCAGCATGAACGCTGTTGCCGCCCCGTGGCGGACCACCAGAAACAACAGCAGCGTAAAAGTGCTTCCCACAAGCGATTTTCGAACTCCCCGCTCATCGAAATCCCAGTCGCCTTCACCGAACTCCCTGTACGGAACTCTCAACAACCTTCCGCCGGCCCCCCTCAGCACCACTTCCTTCTTCCTCAACATCATCCCAATCTTTGTATCGCCGGTCATCCCGATCGCATTACCCGTATCAACCACGACGAACGAATCGGACAGCACGGTGTGTGAACCCTCAACAAACATCAGCAGATCCATCGCACGGGCGACCGCGGATTCGGGCACCGTGAAGGGGGATTCACGCTCGGGATGCAAAACCCCCGACGAGATACGAATTTCGGAAAAAGCGGATGATACCGCGGCCGGCAGGCCGCGCTCTGTTCGAATCAGATAGTAGTAGTGCGCAAGCACCGAGATCAGCACCGACAGCGCGCCCAGCCTCGCCAGATAGCCCACGCACGCACGTCCCCTCCACCGCACTACTTCACGGTAGAATGAGGGGTTGGTGCAACTGTTGTGGAAATACCTGAAGAACTCCACTCAGTCTCCCCCGTCGCACAACGACGGCGCGGTACCCCGAGGCGCCACCCTCACTCCAGTACAAAGCATCAGGGGGCCGGATGCCTGCCCCAACACACCACCCTTCGCCCCCTCGAAATACACCTCGGCCTTCCCCGGCGCTCCGTCGCCCCCCTTACCCTCGCTGCAGCAGCTTCTTCACCGTCGGCGCCGAGAGCCGCTCACACACCGGCATGGAACCCACAAGCGGACGCGCATAGTTCTTGAATGCATCGCTGATCGTAGAATTCTCGGTATCGATGTACTCCTCCGGCATGGATTTGGTATTTCTGGCCACCGTTTCCAGCGGGGTGAGGAAGTATTCCACGGAGTAATCTCCCGTTCGCCTGATGGCCACGCTGCCGTCAACATTTTCCCATACGGAAAACTGCACGGCTTTCTCGCCGACTTCCCGAGCTTCGTGAGCGTCAACTTTGGAGATAACGCCAAGAAAACTCCGCTGAAGATAGCCGAACGTGTCGCACCGTACCCGCTTGATCGACAGTTTCTCCTTCACCAGCCCCGCCAGGGCATCTCCCAGGGCGCCGGTGCCGGACAGTTGAACATTGCCGTGCGCATCCTTCTCCCCGCTCTTTGTCAGCGAGGTCACCACGGGAACACCGTCGGAATCCACGATTCCCTCCGAAACCGTGACCACGCAGCGGCCGAACTGAGAATACACCCGATCGACATCCCCGACGAACCGCTCCACATCGAAAGAGACCTCGGGAACGTACACCAGATGCGGCCCGTCGTCGGGATACTTCTTCGCAAAAATGCTCGTTGCCGTCAGAAATCCCGCGTGCCGGCCCATTACTACACCGATATACACTCCCGGAATGCTGCGGTTGTCGAGATTGATGCCGGCAAAAGCCTGGCTGACGAACCTGCCCGCCGATCCGAACCCCGGGCAGTGATCGGTCACGAGAAGGTCGTTGTCGATGGTCTTGGGGATGTGTATCACCCTGAGTTCGTAGCCGGCTTTCTGGGCGTTCTCGTTGACAATACGGCACGTGTCGGCGGAGTCGTTCCCTCCTACATAATAGAAGTACCGCACATCGTGGGCTTTCAACACTTCGAATATCTTCGCGCAATACTCTTCATCCGGCTTGTCTCTGGTGGACAGCATCCCCGAAGAAGGGGTCAGGGCAACCATCTCCAGGTTGTGCGACGTTGCCTGGGAGAGATCCATGAACTCCTCATTGATAATACCGCTCACCCCGTGGAGAGCCCCGTAGACGTTCTCGATACAGTCGTATTTCCGCGCCTCGAGCACGGCTCCGGCCAGGCTCTGATTGATCACCGCGGTCGGTCCGCCTCCCTGCGCAACAACCGCTTTTCCCGAAAGTTTCGCCACAATTCCTTCTCCTTGCTGTGGTATGGATTGATACTTTGACCCCTGAAAGGGTCATTAAAATAGCACATGTACCGCCGGCCGACGAACTCACGGCTCGCCGTCCGTCGCCGCCCGGGCGTGGATCACTTTCTCGCCGAGGCAAGATAGCGGAAGAAGGAACTGCGACTCATGCCCAGCATCCGGGCGGCCTGTTCCCGATTGCCCTCGCACACGCCCAGAGCCCTGCGAACAAGCCGGTGCTGAAACTCTCGCGTCGCTTCATCGAAGTTGCCCACGGCACGGTCCACTTCTCCGACCTCCACCCTGACCAGCGGCCCCGCGGCACTGAGAACCCCCTTGTGCACCGCTCCGGCCAGTTGGCGGACGTTGCCCGGCCACTCGTACACCGCCATCGTCTTGAGCGAGTCGGGATGGAAACCGGTGACATCCTTGAAAGGATATCGCGCCCGGTAACTGTGAAGGAAATGATGGGCGAGGAGAGCGATGTCGTCTCCTCTTTCCCGCAGAGGGGGAAGTGTAATACAAAACTGATTGATTCGGTAGTAGAGGTCTTCTCTGAACTCCCTGCCCTCCACCAGTTCGCTCAGATTGCGGTTCGTAGCGCATATCAGCCGCACATCCACCGACTCCTCGGTTGATGAACCCACCGGTCGAATCATTCCGGATTCCAGCGTTCGCAGGAGTCTCGCCTGGAGAGACGGCGCCATGTCACCGATTTCATCAAGGAAAAGCGTGCCTCCCCGGGCAGCCATGAAAAGGCCTTTGTGGTCGCTGTGCGCTCCGGTGAAGGCGCCCTTTTTGTGGCCGAACAGCTCCGACTCAAGCAGTTGCTCGTTGAGCGAGCTGCAATTCACCGCGACAAACTCCGCCCCGGCACGTGAACTCCTCCGATGAATCAGCTTCGCAATCACGTCCTTTCCGGTACCGGTTTCCCCCTGAAGTACCACGGCGATATCGGCCTGCGCCACCGCCGCGACATCATTGAGCACGGTCCGCATGGGTGCCGACTCGGCCACAATCCCTTCCTCGCCCTCAGTCGAGGTCAACTGCCGTATCGTTTCGTATTGCTGAGAGATATACTCCACGTGATTGATGAGCATGCCGCCCAGCAACGCGTAAATCTTGAGAATATCAAGATCCGACTCCGAAAACGAAACCTCGGGCCTGCGGGAACCAAGATAGATCACACCCACCGTCGTACCCGCAACCACCATGGGGCAACACAGAACGCTCGACAGCCGAAGCTCGACAATGCTCCTGGCCCCCGAGAATGACGGATCAACCAATACGCTGGGAATGCAGAAGCATTCCCCCCGCCGAAGCACTTCCTGGACAATGGTATCACTGAACCTTTCCGAGGAATCATCCCGGCTCGATGAAACAAACACCCGGGGTTTGCCGTCGGAGTCCAGCACGAACACGAACGCTTCCTCCCCGCCAATACCGGAGAACACGGTCGAAATCAAACCCTCCAGCAGTTTGCGTACGTCCCGCTCCCGGCCTACGGAATCGGAGAGCTGCTTCAGTTGCATGGTAATCGCTCCCGCTCCGGGCGCGTGATCCTTCCCGTCCGAGCGCCCCTCGGCCCTGTCCTCCTCATACACGATCACGTGGCGATCGATCTCGATGCGATCGCCCGCGTTGAGCCGAGCCGATTTCGTCTTGCGTCCGTTGAGACGTACCACCCCCTGCGCCGGAATATCAATAGCGGTTCCCTCCGAATCAACCGTCAGACGAACCGCCACCTCCGGCACGCGAGAGCCCTCCAGTACCAGATCGTTGCCCTGACCGTTGCCGATCAGGAATACGTTCCCGCGAAGCTCGATCTCCCGTACCGTCCCCGCCAGGTAGTGTCTGAGACGACCGCTCACAAGACTATCTCTCCTTCGGTGATGGTGAACTCAAAGAAATCGCAAAACTTCTCCCGCCCGAAATCCGTCACGTCCATGCGTACATGAATATACACCGTTTCGTCGGTCGCATAGTTCAGAGGATTGAAGTCGGTCAGATTCCGGTACTGCTGCCCGTAAGGACGGTGCCAGATGGTGAGATTCTCCCCCCGGCGCACAAACCTGACCGGACCGTAGTACATCTCTCGTTCCGCCGCCTGCTCCCACGAAGTCGCGGCATCACGGTACCGGTAGGTGAAGCTGTTTTCCCTGCCGGCCAGGGCCAGGAGGATCCGCTCCCCGGTATATACGGACGTGTCGGGCTCGGTCGTACAGGAAAACTGCAGCTCAAAGTCGTTGACCAGGTCGTTTCGCAGCCAGTAATTCAAACTCCATGAAAAATCGCCGCGCAGGCCGAACGTACTGATAAGAGATACCTGGACACTGTCACGTACCGACGCCGTATCAAAGAAAAACTCCACACTCTTCATCGACGGAATGCGGTTAGAAACCTGAACTGTGCCCAGAGACGTGTCGGCGCACATGACATGCCACCACTCTTGCGGAATCGCGTCAAGCGGGTCGACAAACAGCTTGCGGACACGATACGGGTGCGAGCATGCGGCCCCCTGATCATCGCGAATCCGAAGAACATCTTCAAGTACCTTCCCCAGCCGCCTGCCCCCATGATAGAATGTCAACCGCTTTTCCTCAAGCGTCACCACCTCCTGGACACAGCTGCCCGGCCAGGAGCCGGTATCCACACGAAGCAGGCTGTCGTTGAGGTCCGCGACGGTCAACGTGAAGGCCGTGCTTTCGGGAAAATGGATATCGACCGTATCCACGTCCGGAGAGACTTCAACGATCCGCGGTTTGTCGTTTCTCAGCGACACGGACGTATCGTGCAGCAGACAGGAACTCGTGAGCAGCACAGCGGACGCAAGAGTCACGCCGGGAACCCTGTCCCGGCAAACCGATATTGATCCGCAGAACAAATGCAAACCACCCCTCTCTTGTGACAACCAGGCCGGGACAAATAACTGCCGTCTCGAGACGTTCACTGCTTCTCGTAAGCAGAAAATACATGCCCGTTGCCCCCAGCAGCATGGATCCCCCCGCCGAAAAGAGTGTGAGGAAATCGGCACGGTCGGTGCGTGTACGGTACTTCCGGTACCTGGTCAGGTCACCTTTTCGACGTGCCTCGAGGAATTTTTCGTAGAAGTCTTCGCCCTGCCCGTACTGATAGAGACTGAAGCCGGCCGGGACCGCGGCAAGAGCCCACGCACCGAACCCCAGAATCAATTTCCGTCGCCTGATCCGGACAAGCCTCTCCCGCTTGATCGATGTCACCACTGCCTCGACATCCCGTGCCTCTTTCCGCGATCCGGCAAGCAGAGAGTCCTTTCTCACCAGCTCCCTCTCCCGCACGGCCAGGCGACGCTGCTCCTCGCGAGTACTGAGAAACAGGTCGTGTGCCGGGCGTCCCACGTAATCGGCGGGAAGGGTGAACGCCGTATCACATCGATACGACGTGCGAAACTGCTCCCGAGCTTCGGCAGGCCTTCCCTTGGCGAAAAACGCCACTCCCAGCCAGGCGTGAAGATGGGCCAGATTCGTGCTGTCCACGTCGGATGAGATCGTGTCCAGCGTCGTTTCCAAATACTGCAGTACCGTGTCGTACTCACCCCACTCGAAGTGGGGACGGACACGGTGCACCAGCACGGAATCGATCCCGCCTCCCCACGCGGCCGAAATCGCGCCAATCACCGCGATCAGCATCGTGGGCAGGCACCGGCCCGCGAAACGGCCGGCCAAACTCCGGCCCCCGGGGGCCGTCGTGCGGAAACCCTTCAGACTGATGTTCACTGCTCGCTCTCAATTCTCAGGAGAGGGATCCTGTGGAGCACGGTATCGTCGGGACGGACCGCAATCTCCATGACCACTTCACGATACCCTTCTTTGCTGATTTTCACCGCATGATTTCCTGTACTCAGCGCAACGGGAATCGTATCCAGGGGTGTCGTTCCCCGGAAGATGTCGTCCACATACACCCGCGCGGCCGGCGGCCTGGTGAGGACCCTGAGACAGCCCATTTTCGCCTTCGCCACACGCCTCGGTGTCTCCAAGCGGGTTGCTACTACCGGCGCCGGTCGATTGGTATCGCGCCGCATGGCCCGATTGCCTTCGTCTCTGGAGGACCGGGTCCTCGGGGTCTCGACGGTGTCACGCGCCGGTGAAGTCGGATCGGGATGCGCCGCGGTATCCACCAGCGACAAGGTGTTTCTCTCAGACAGTCGTGCCGTTGAATTCGAAGGTTCACCGGCAAAGCGCACGAGCGCCGCAAGCACAAGGGCCACCAGGACGACCACCGTACCCGCGGCCGCGGCCTTACCCAACACCACTCTTCGGCCGATTCGCGCCATCAGCTTCTCATCTTCGGGCCTGAGGTCGGTGAATATACGGGAATGGCTCACGCACCGCAGGGCGAACACGTAGTTGCGTCGCCTGAACTCCCCCTTTCCCTTCTCCAGCAGAAGCCGCCCCACTTCCTCGTGATCCTCACGCGAACAGACCGCGGGCTCGCGAAGGAACCGCGCCACACGATTTCGGCCGAGCTGGAATCCGTAAGAGCGGCACATACGCGCTATCGCCTCGACACACTGAGGCGCGTCGGGCCGTTTCGCGGGGTCTTTTTCGTGGCATTGGTCGATCAGACCCACAACCGCATCCAACACCCGCCCGTTATGCTTGCCGGGTGGAGAAGGGGTGTCGTTGGCAATGGAAAATATCACGGCATGCGGGTTTTCGCCGGTGAAAGGAAGCGTATCCGTTGCGCACTGGTACATCACCGATCCGGTAGAGAAGACGTCGCTTTTCGGTCCTGCCCGCTTTCCCTGAGCCTGCTCGGGAGAGATATAGTTGGGGGAGCCGATAAGCGTCCCGGTCATGGTCATGGCCTCACGGTCAATCAGATGCGCGATTCCGAAATCCATGATTCGCACGGCCCCGTGTCGATCAACCATGATATTGCCCGGCTTCATGTCGCGATGGCACACGCCTGATTCGTGGGCCGCCTCAAGGCCGGAAAAAATCTGGCTGAATACATCCAGCAAGACAAGATTGGGCAACGGCCCGTTGCGCTCGAGCACCTCAAGCAGCGTCCAGCCGTCTACAAACTCCATCACCAGGTAACGCTTGCCCTCGCCCTGGCCGTAGTCGAAGAGTTTGATGATATTCTCGTGAGAAAGCGAAGCGATCACCCGGGCCTCATTCTCGAAGCGCCGGACAGCGTCGGGCCGGTCCATGAGGTGCGGATGAATCATCTTCAGGGCCACGTCCCGATGCAGCGATTCATCCTCGGCCAGGTACACGGTGGCCATGCCGCCCGAGTCGATTTTGCGCTTGATCCGGTAGCGAAGGAACTGTTCCATACGCTAGAGAATATAAAAGAGGAGGGACCGCGATGGCGGTCCCTCGACGTGCCGGGGTTATCTGAGAAGGAAATCGTACTACTTCACGATAAGGCGATCGCAGAAAGAGCGGTCGCCGGCGGTGATCCGATAGAGGTAGATCCCGCAGGTAGACCACGGCAAAGCTATTCCGGCTTCCCGCTGTGCCAACCTCTTCCGGTACACTACTCTACCGGTCATGTCAAAGAGTGTGACGGTACACCCCCTCCGGGCGTCGAATCCCCGGACGTGCAGGCGGTTTCCGGAAAGGTTGACGGGCGAACCGGGGGCTCCGGAAAACCATCGCGCGAATGAGGCCTTTTTCTCGAGCGGGGTAAGGGGTTAGGAAATCGTATTCGGGAACCTTGCCGTGCGTTCCCTTTTCAGGGGCAGCTTGAGTGCCCGGCAAGCATCTTCTATTTCTTCGCGCGCCTGAGGCGCGTGAGGACGGGCCTCGCAGTCTCTGCTGAGACACCTTTGGATGAATTCGGAAACGAAAAACAGTACATCCGGATTCACTCGACAGGCGGGTACCGGACTGGAGGTACAGATGGCTCGAATCACGGCATGAGGATTGTCGCCGGAAAACGGCCTCGTCCCCGTGGCACACTGGTAGCAAACCGAGCCGACCGAGAAGACATCAGTCCTGGCCGAAAGCTGCCTGCCTTCCGCCTGTTCGGGCGAAATGCAGGCTGGCGAACCCGCAAACGTACCGGTGAGTGTCACGCTCTCGCGGTTGACAACGTGAGCAATTCCGAAATCCATGAGCTTTGCCGTCCCCGCTGCATCAATCATGATATTGGCGGGTTTCACGTCCCGGTGATAGACCCCGCAACGGTGCGCCTCGGCAAGGGCGGCAAGAACCTGAGATGCAATATCAAGAAGGACCAGGTTCGGAAGGGGCCCACAGGAGTCAATGATGCGATCCAGAGAACGTCCCTCGATATATTCCATAACCAGAAACGGCGTAGGGCCTTCTCGCCCATAGTCGTGCACGTTAACGATATTCTCGTGAGTCAGGCCGGAGGCTGCCCGGGCCTCATTTTCGAATCGTCTCAGCGCGCGACGATCGGCAAGCAGGTGAGGATGCACCCTCTTGAGAGCAACCCTGCGGTGGAGGGCCGTGTCTTCGGCAAGGTAGACCGTGGCCATGCCGCCGGAGTCGATCTCCCGAAGGATCCGATAACGGTGATACCGGTTCATAGGAAGTGAGAGACAAGAATCGAGGAAGGCAAAAGAGCCTGACCCCGGCGAAAGAGACAATGACGAGTCCCGCCCGGCAAAACCGTGTGTGCTTCCCGATACCTGTGCCGCCTGTTCCCGCTAGGGCGGAGTGTTCCGTTCAAACAGAAGACGTACTTCAGTTGAATCCAATGCCCTCCTGTATATCTTCAGTTCATCCAGGAAGCCGCCAAACCTGCTTTCCGGGGGCTCGTTGAACCGCGTCTGGCATGCAATGGCCGCGTCTTCCTGCGGCGTCTCATATCCTCCGGAATAGGCGGTCTCAGCCACCGGCACGCCGTCGGAATACACGCGTATTGTTTCTCCATCGTATGTTCCGGCTACGTGGTGCCACTCTGAAACGACAAGTACGTCTTGGCTCAGCGCACCGATAAAATGCCCTGCGCCCTCCACACGAGCCAGCGTCAAGCCCGGCTTGCCGTCGTCCTTCAAATAGAGACTGTATCCTTGTGAGAGGCCGCCGTGATTTATGGTTTCATGCGAAAGCAGCTTCATCTGCCCCGTAGGATTGTATGCAGAAGGGGGTTCGTCGAAGTAGATCCAGGCTTCGATAGTAAACTCAGGAATCGTGAAGGCCGAATCGGAAAAATCAGCGACCAGAACGAATCCCTTATTATTGCACTGCAGGGCATTTCCCCGTACCCCGGAAACTGTCTGCAGCCCCGTCTCTTCAATGTCACGGAGATGATGTCCGTTGCCGCCCACGTCGAAAAAGACGTTGCCGGACGTGCTGTCGAAATCCCAGCAGGCGAGCAGATCATTGAGTACAAAAACCGCCCGAACACCCTGCTCCTTCCCGGTGATTTCTACCGTCGTCGAGGACGAGGTCGGATCGGTGATTATCGGTGCTCCTGAGACAATCTCCCATTTGTGGAAACCGCTCCCGCCGGCCGGAATTGCAGTCAGGTCCACAGACAGCTCAACGCCTGAGGGATCGAACAACAGTGCGCGTGAAGAATCCACATTGCCGTAACCCCGGGCCTCAACTTCCAGAGACCACAAAACATCATTGACCGTGATCTCGATCTGCTCTTCGCCCCCCCCCGCCTTCTCCGTCTCCGATGACCAAGGTGATCCTGTAGCTTCCTGCATCGTTATATGTCGGAGTCCAATGCAACGAGGAATCGTCCACAGTAGCACCCTGCGGAAGCCCGGATGCCGCCACCGATACGCTGTCTCCATCCGGATCACTGAGAACAAAACCTATGACCAAAGACTCGTTTTCATCAATTGTCGTGTCGACCGGACATGTAATGGAAGGAGGATCGTTGACCGGCGATACAACAACGTACACCGTTCCAATGGAAGTTGCCGAGTCGGGATCCGATGCCGTATACGCGAAGCTGTCTTGTCCCGCAAAATTAAGATCCGGCGTATAGGAGACAGTGCCGTCGTGATTGATTGCAGCAGTCCCGTGCATGGGTGCAGTAACCGATCCAACACTCAACGGATCATCCTCCGGATCCTCGTCGTTGGCCAGTACCCCAATGGTGACCGGGACATCCTCGGCAGTCCTCGCAGAGTCATTCAGTGCCCTGGGTGGATCGTTGACCGGCGCCACCAGTACGTATACCGTGGCCTCTGAAGCGGCTCCATTGCTGTCGAAAAGCTTGTATGTAAAAAAGTCCCAACCACTATAGTCTTGTTGGGGGGTATAACGTACACGACCGTCGTCCAACAACACGGCGGCCCCATGACCGGTCGTCCCAAGCTCCCCGACGTAAACCGAGTCGCGATCCGGGTCACTGTCGTTGCCACGCACTGCTATGGTGATTGAGGTCCCTTCCTCGGTGACAATGCTGTCGTCGACGGCTTGGGGGCGACGGTTCGTATTCCTCACACGCACATTCACCTCAAAGCTGTCCGCCAGTGCCGGAATGCCGTCGTCGCGGGCAATGAGAAGAATATGCTCCAGCATACTCGCGTTGTGATCAACGCATTCGTGAGCAGGCACAAAAAGAAGGATCGCCCTCTTCTCATCGGAGGCCTGCCTGTTGAAATCGGTCTGCCCGCACGCGGCAAGGTCCCAGACAGGGTCAAGCAGGTTAAGCACATTGCTTTCATTGGGATCGTTCACGTGCACCAGCATTCGTAACGTATCTGTCTCTGCCACGTCAACGGTGCAAGCCCGGCAAACCGGTGTCCGACCGCCGTCTTCGACCCGCTCAACCGAAACCGCCGGCGGGGCGTTGACGTCCCCGAACCGTACCGCAATCTCCGACCGGATCGTGTCGGCATAGTCGGCGGCCCCCACTACGAGATAGTATGCTCCGCTATCTCCGACCTGCGATTGCCACCGAATCGTGTCTTCCGCCAATGACACCGTTGACATACGTGGGAGATCCCCGCCGGCAATGAAGAATGCAACCGAATCCCCGTCCGGATCATCGGCGGCCAACGGTACCCGCAGGACCTCCGTCTCAATAAGAAGGTATGTTGCGGCCGGGATGTTGGCCACAAATCTGGGAACTCTATTTACGTTTTGTACAGCAAGATATACACACATAGTGTCATTCACCAGTCCCATGGAAGCTTCCACGAGGAAGCGATATGAACCCGAGTCTGAAAAGGCAGCCTCGAACCGTAACCGCCGAGCCTCTTCAGAAACCACAATCGTTTCGCTGCCCACGGAATCATCAACCAATTTGTAACGCACCATCCGTGTATCTATATCTTCTATGAGGAGGCTGTCCAGGTTCACAAGAAATACCTTGTCCTCCCGGACTGTGTCATGCAAGCATGAAATCTTCCACAATCCTGCAGTATCTACCCGCACCGTACCCGTAGAGTCTTTTAGCAACGTATCCAGTGTGGTAGAGTCGTCGGGTATTCGCTTCGACAGTATCGTCATGTGAAGACAGGCTGTATCCGTGCCCAGCCGATTGTGCGATACGACGCGAAACTCGGTCAAATCGAGAGTAACCAGCGGCAAGCCGGTGATTGCACCAGTGGCCGTATCAAGTAAAATGCTGTCGGGCAAGGACTTCGCGATACTGAAACGAGACGGCGGCAACCCTTGATACTCCGGCGCACCGATTCTTACCGGCACTCCGACGGTACAAACGACAACTGAATCGACATAGAGAAGAGCCTGAGTTGGTGCAAAGTCAACTTTGATTACGAAAGCGGTAT
>CAZNDN010000003.1:0-31200 GCA_964571815.1 uncultured Fibrobacterota bacterium
AGCTCTTCCGGACGGGAAGCACGTATCAGGGGTCTTCAATGAGGATTCTGAAGGTTCGATAGCTTTCTGGTCCATGCGGCCGAATGCTGGTCGTGCTCGTTCAATCTTTCCCGTCGAGCGCTCACTTCAATCGGTGCAGACCCTGCCGTTGAAAGGACTCCGTGCCGGAGCGCGTCTCATCCTGCCACTTCACGAGAACCAAGCGCGCTGCTCAACCGCCACGTCTTCGCATACCGACCACCCGCGGTCCAGTACTCAATGAACCGTCATTGCCCCCTCCCCCGGCTTCCCGACGTCTTGCGTCCCGCGCAGGGAATAGAGTATTTCAACAGCACGCGGGTTCTTCAGGACCCCTGGCTAACAGGCCCATTGGAGGCTGTCGTCGGGTCTCAACGGTGCCCGGAATGCCATGGATCCGGCAATATGTGAAAGCAACAATCCGGGCGAATCTGGGTGGGGTCGCATGGAAGGTGGAAGGCAGTCTAATCTGGCCGAGGACAGAGTGAAGGGTCTGTACGGCAAACAATACTCCAGGGGCTACAGAAGAAGTGATGATGTATCTGTAACGACGGGGAACCATGCTCGCATGCGTGCTATTCTCCAGAGTGTTTCAGGTTCGTTTCGGCATCAGATCACAGTTCTTGATATCGCGTGCGGCACGGGCCGATACTTCTACTGTTTGAAAAATACGGCGTTGTTGGTGGGCATTGATCTTTCACCGTTCATGATAGAAGAAGCAGGGAATCCCGTAAGAAAGGATGAAATATCGGCGGAGAAGATCAGGCTGATATGCGGAAGTGTTAATAGCATGCCATTTGCTGACAACAGCTTCGATCTTGTATTCTCCTTGGGAGCCCTCGGCGAGCATATACCATTCAACGTGGCAGTCTGCGACAAGATATATAGGTCGATGAAGAAAGAAGGGACATTTTTGTTCACGATTGTCGACATAGGGAGCAAGAGGCCACTGGAAAGACTGAAGCGGACCATCCAGAAGTACATGGTTCCCATCCTCCCCAAAGCGTTGCGACGGAGCATAGAAAGCAAGGTGATGTGTTTGTATTTGAAAAGAGGGGAAATGAAGGGCATACTGGAGAGGAGCTGCTTTGCCGATTACAGTATTGAGAGGTTTGTTTCAACGGCAGCCCGGTGGAAAGGGGCGCATTTTTTATGCATTGCACACAAGAGTGTGTAGGCCGGCCCGGACGCTGTCCGTGCCGCTCGCTGTTCCCCGGCGCGATCGTCGGTTCCATGGCCCGCCGACATGCCTGCCCCAGGGCTATGCTACTCCGTATTGTTGGACGGGGAGGTCCGGTCAACGGGATGCTTCTCTTGGCTATTTCGCGTGGCTTCGAGGTTGCGAACGATTGATGTCTCGAAGACGCGGGGAGGTTCCGCAACGAAGCCGAGGTCTTGGGCGAAGAGATGGCAATGTGCACGGAGCTCCGCAAGCGAGATTGTAAGAGCGCAGCACGGGGAAGTTCCTTTTCAAATCCTTCGGTTTTCGAACCATTCGTGCACAAACAACCGGAAAGCCACGTTGCCCAACAGAGCAAAGGCGTCATGTAGAGAATCAGGGTGAATCAAAATGATTTCATTGGAATCCGGGAGTTGCGTCCCGGGGATGAAAAGGCACGACGAGAATGAGTGCGCTCCTCATTGGCAAGCAGGCGACACCCCGCCGCAACCTGCCGTCCAACACCGGGCTCGGGGAGGGGCCGCGATTGGCCCCATGGCCACTGGGAGTCAGGTGCCGTCACATCATGCATCACCATCACCGACCATAATCTTACCCGCTCCCGGTTGCTGTAACAAGCCTCGAAATCATGCCGAGCGTGACATTTTCAAGTGAATCCACAATCAAATCCGCCTCGCTCAGCTTCTCCCTCGAAGCAGTATTGGTCACCGCAATGCACCTGCAACCCGCTGCATGAGCCGCCTGAATGCCGCTGGGCGCATCCTCGATCACCGCGCATCTGTCCGGCGGTATTCCCAATCGTGTCGCTGCCGTAACGTAGAGTTCGGGATGAGGCTTCTTGTTCTTCGCGTCGCTGCCGGTCACGTAGACCATCCTGTCACAGGGAAACCGCACCGAGTCCAAAACCGCCTGTGATTTTTCCCGCGTGCCGCTGGTGGCAATAGCGGTTCGAAATGCTTTGTCCCCAAGCGCCGCATGAACAAGTTTCAGCACGCCGGGGTAGGCGGGAATCGGGTTTTCGCGAAGGGATTCGAGAAAGTACCGCTGCCTCAGGCGGGTCGCCTCGGCTACCTGCGCCGGCGAGAGGTTCGTTCCGTGGACGGCCGCGGCCGCCTTGATATACTCTTCGGCGCCGCGGCCGAGTCCCGCTTCAAAATCCTCCGCCCGCACACCCCGAATTCCGAACAAATCGGCAAAAACCCGTATGGACACGACCCGGTTCACCGCTTCCGTATCGGCGATTACGCCGTCCACATCGAATATCAGGCCGTATGTGTCCGTCATGAAAACCTCCGCAAAGTACCCTCTTGAAAACGGCTGGATTGACCGACAGGATGTGTGTCCACTCCCAAAATAGTATCACTGGAAGTCTACAGGGGACGAACTGTTGCGGCTACCCACCCCGACATGAAGGACGGAGTGCGGGGCGACTGTTGGATTGACAAGGTGACAGTGGCCGGTCGAGTGGATGAAGAGGCTACACCGACGTGTGTCCAAGGATTTTCCGTTGGACTCGAAATCCTGTATTCGCGAGTACACGAGCGGCGGATGTAACAACCCACGCAACACAAATTGCCTTTATGGGAATCCACGGCACCGCGTACCGTGTGAAGCCCACATGCACGGCCGCGGTCAGGCCGTAGCCGGCAAGGACGATGCAGAAAGGGGCTATCTTCACCGGGTCTTGACGCCACATTACCATACACATCAGGATCCCCGCAACCAGAATCCACCCGTCGGCATATACCACGCCCCGTAGGAGGCGGAAGACAATTCCCTTTCCTTCGATGATATCGATCGCCGGGAATATCTCGTCAACCGAGGGGTACATCTCACGGTGGCGAAAAAGCAGGGTGGTGAATGCGGGGACGATGCTTGCGGCATATTTCAACGGCCGGTGCGCAAACGATGCCAGTGACGCTCGCGCGAGAAGGTTGCTTGCTTCCCCGTAGCCGTATCCGCGCTGTACCAGCGTTTCAAGCATCACATGAGGCATGCGGTTGAGCACCCAGTCGTCTTCGGGGGCCCGATCGCGTTCCCCGGGAGAAAGCTGCATGTCACGCAGCACGTCTCCGTACGGCCTTCGCAACTCCGCGAAATAGGCTGCCGAGGTGTCGATAAGATCGTATGATGTTGCCTTGGTGAAGATGTTGACGCCGAAGTGTTCGCTGAGTGAGAAGCTATCATAATGAACGTAGTTGTGGAGCGACCAGGGCACGAGAGACGCAAGGAACAGGCCGAGCGAGACAACCACCGGCTTCACGCTCTCTCGTTTGTGCAGGCCCAGCACCAGGCCTTGAGCACAGATAAGAAAGGGAAGCACGAGCTGCCGTACGTGCTGCACAGCCGCGGCCCAGAGGCCGCATCCGGCCGCGAGAGCAATGCCGGGGCGACGGGCCATGGCCGTAAGAAAGAGTACAAGCACGCAGAGGCCGAACATGAACAGCGCTTCGCTCATGATATAACGTGCCATCTGCATCGAAAGCGAATTCAGCCCGAACAGCAGCGCGGCGCCCAATGCCGTGAAACGGTCGAAATGCCACTGGCGTGCCAGAACAAACACAAGGGGAACGCAGCTCAGAAGCAGCAGATGTTGTATCCACACTGCCGCAGTCAGCGAGAGGTCGAACATGGAGAAGATGACGCCCAGAAAGAAAGGATAGCCCGGCGGGCGGTAGATCATCTCGGGGAACCCCCTGCCCCCGGCAAAGGTGCCGGCCCAGAAGATATAGCCTTCACTGTCGACCCCGGTGTGGATGCCGAAGGAGAGGATGTTGTGGAGGTGTACGAGCAGGCACAGCAGCATTACCCCTGCAAAAACGACTCCAAAGGGGAGCCGCTTCCGGGCCGCAAAGAGCAGCAGACAAACGATGATGAGCGGGACAGCGTTATAAATGAAGACATGGCGGATCGGCGGCACGGTCATGAGTGCCGCAATGCCGACTGCCCACACGACACGCATCCCGATTGTGGTCGCGGACTGCTCCATGGAATTCACACCTGGCTGCCGGTGGATGTTGGTACCGGATGGTTCTATGGTACCATGAAGTGGATGCCGCACGCAAAGCTGAAGCCCGCTTTGCCGGGCCCGGGGGGCATTTCAGCAACGCGGGGTCAGGCCGAGGTGGAAGGTTTGTACAGGCTTTGGCCCTGTGCATCGATTGCCACTACTGCGGGGAAATCAACAACCTCAAGCCGCCTGATCGCTTCGGTCCCCAGGTCTTCGTAGCACACCGCCTCCGCGGAGCGGATCGTTGCCGCGAGCAGGGCCCCGGCCCCGCCGATTGCCGCAAAGTAGACGCACCCATAACGTTTCATGGCGGCCACAACCCCGGGTCCGCGCGGACCCTTGCCGATCATGCCTCTCAGACCCGCATGCTCCATGAGTAGCGGAGCATACGGATCCATGCGCGAAGCGGTTGTTGGTCCGGCGCTGCCCACTGCCTGGCCGGGTTTCGCCGGAGAGGGGCCGGTATAATAAAGTATTTGCCCCTCAAGATCCAGCGGCAGACGTTTTCCGCCGGCAAGCAGTTCGCAGAGCCTCTTGTGCGCCGCGTCCCGTGCGGTGTAGAGCGTCCCGCTGATCAGTATATCGTCGCCGGCCCGCAGAGCTCCGACCGCGGCGACGTCAAGGGGTGGTGTGATTCTGTGAAGCTGCATGTTCGAGTCCCTCCAGTTACAGTTGGATACGAACGTGCCGTGCGGCGTGGCAGTTCAGGTTTACCGCCACTGGAAGCGAGGCGATGTGGCAGGGGAATGTTTCGATATGCACGGCAAGTGCCGTAGCCCTCCCTCCCAGTCCCTGGGGTCCCACGCCGGAGTCGTTGATACGCGACAACAGGGTTGCTTCAAGCTCGGCATATCGTGGATCGGTATGGTGCGAGCCGGGTGGGCTGCGAAAAAGGGCTTTCTTGGACAAGAGCGCGGCAGTCTCGAACGCACCGCCGATACCTACCCCTACGATACACGGTGGACACGGATTTCCGCCCGCCTCAATCACCGATGAGACAACGAAATCAGCTACCCTTTCGGCGCCGTCGCCCGGCTTGAGCATGGCCAGGGCGCTCATGTTTTCGCACCCGGCTCCTTTGGGCGCCATGGTGATCGAGAGCGTGTCGCCGGCAACGGTGTCAAGGTGTACGATTGCGGGAGTGTTGGTTCCGGTGTTGTGCCGGTCAAAGACCGGGTCGCTCACGATTGACTTGCGAAGATATCCGTCGCGGTACCCTCGCTCGGTACCCTCCTGGATGGCCTCTTCCAGCGTTCCCCCACTGATATGAACATCCGAACCAAGCTCCACAAAAAACACCGCAATGCCGGTATCCTGACACATGGGAGTCTCGTTTCGGGAGGCGATGTGAGCGTTTTCGATGCACCGGGCAAGGATGGCCCTGCCCCGCTCCGAGGTCTCCTGTGCCGCGGCCTTTTTCATCTCGGCCATGATCTCGGCGGGGAGTTCACAGGCGGCTTGCACGCACCTGTCGGCGACCGCGGAGACAATGGTTTCCCGGTTAACGGTTCGCATGGCAGTACTCCTCTATTCGGGGCCGTGCCGATTCCGGCGAGGGGGCCCGACCGGTCATTCCTTACGAGGTTTTCTCAGCTCTCGGGAGAGCTGCTCCAGTTCGGCGCGATAGGCGTCGAAATCCTGAATCGGCTTGCGTGCCACGCCGGTATCCATGGCCGCGCGTGCGACCGCAATGCTTTCTTCAACAAGCACGCGCGGGTCCATGGGCTTGGGAATAATGTAGTCCGGACCGAAGTGAAGCGATTCCAATCCGTAGGCATCCAGCACCTGACGGGGAACGTTGTCCTCCCGGGCCGTTCGGGCGAGAGCATGGGTCGCCGCCACTTTCATTGCATCGTTAATGGATGTTGCGCGTACGTCAAGTGCTCCCCGGAAGATGAAGGGGAATCCCAGAACGTTGTTGACCTGATTGGGAAAATCCGATCGACCCGTTGCCGTGATCGCATCGGGACACGCGGATTTCGCCTCATGGTAGCCGATTTCCGGATCGGGATTGGCCATGGCGAAGACCGCGGGGGGGGAAGCCATGGATTTGACCATGGCGGGGGAAACGAGCCCGCCGACACTCAGCCCCGCGAAAACATCGGCCCCCTCGAGAGCCTCGGCAAGAGTCCGTGCCCTGGTGGACGATGCGAACTCGGCCTTGTACTCGTTCATCCCCTCGCCGCGCCCTTCATACACCACGCCCGCACGGTCCACCAGTACGATATTCGCGCGGTTGACACCGAGTTGGACATAATGTCGAGCGCAGGAGATCGCCGCGGCCCCGCCCCCGGAAAAGACGATTTTCAGTTCCGCGAGTTCCTTATGCTGCAATTGTGCCGCATTAATCAGCGCTGCGCCCGAAATGATTGCCGTTCCGTGCTGATCGTCGTGAAAGACCGGTATCACCATCTCTCGTTTCAGAGTTTCCTCGATCAGGAAGCACTCCGGAGCCTTGATGTCCTCCAGATTGATTCCGCCGAACGTGGGTTCCAGGCTCCTGACCACACGGATAAATTCATCGGGGGAGTTCACGGACAGTTCAAGATCGAACACATCGATATCGGCGAAGCACTTGAACAATACGCCCTTGCCTTCCATAACCGGTTTTGCGGCGAGCGGGCCGATTCGGCCCAGACCAAGGACAGCGGACCCGTCGGTAACCACGGCAACCAGGTTGCCCCTGGCCGTGTAGCGGTAGGCCTCGAGGGGGTCGCGGTGAATTTCCCTGCAGGGCTCGGCCACTCCCGGCGTGTAGGCAAGTGACAGGTCCCGTTGCGTGGCGCAGGGCTTAGTGGCGACAACCTCTATCTTGCCGTGCTTTCCCTCGCGGTGGTAGGCGAGGGCCTCTTCGCGTGTATGCATGCAGGTGAGTCCCCTTGAAGCTGAACGCGGATAATTTCCGGCCGGAGCGCGGTCTGAGAAAATAGATCACTTCCCCGCACCATGCTCCGCCGCCGGCCGTCAAAACACATCGGTAGTGAATGTATTTTTACGTCGTCATTTCGGAGCAAGGAGAGTTCGATATGCCGATCTACGAGTTTTTCTGTCCCTCGTGCAACACTATCTACAGTTTCTTCTCGCGGAGGGTCAACACCGAGAAGATTCCCGGCTGCCCCCGGTCCGACGATCACAGCCTTCAGCGTCGGGTTTCGCTATGCGCCGCGCTCAGCAAAAAGGGGAGCGAAGAAGGCGACGATTCGCTGGACAACCTGCCGATCGACGAGTCGAAGATGGAGTCGGCGATGACCGCGCTGGCGGGCGAGGCGGAGAATCTCAACGAAGACGACCCGCGTCAGGCCGCGCGTCTCATGCACAAGTTCTCCGACATGACCGGCTTGCGGTTCAACGAGAAGATCCAGGATGCACTCGGGAGGATGGAGGCCGGGGAGGACCCCGAGGCGCTGGAGGCGGAGATGGGTGATGCTCTGGGTGAGGACGAAAACCCTTTCGACATGTCGGGAGGAAAAGGTGCCGGGCTCCGGCATCGCTTACCCCGACGGGACGACACACTCTACGAGATGTAGCCGCAACTCCGCACGCAGACTCGGTTGTCTCCGGTGACCGGCGGACTGACGCCCGGATACGAGGGGACGATGACCGGCCGGCCGGACTGCTCCTTCACGAGACGTGCACATTCTTTTCAGCAGCCCGGCATATCCTCGGGGCCCCTGAACGAATAACTCTCTTCTCTGGTGTGGACGGCGCCGTTGCGGTGGAGCTTGCTGGAATAAAGATGAAACGAGTCGACCGTGACGGGCATGCTGGTGAAGAGACTGTTGGCTTTCACAAAGCCCATTACGTCGGCTGAGGTGACAGTGTGTTTGAATCGAGCAATAGTAACGTGCGGATGAAACCGGCGTTTTTCGCGCGCTACACCGACCCTCTCCAGTGCCGACTCGATTTTTCCGTGTAATGCCTGGAGTGAAGGGTTACGGCGGACGCCCACCCAGAGCGTTTTGGGGCTTCGCTTGGGCGGGAAGAACCCGCATCCCTTCAGGAAGAGGCGAAACCGTTCGGCCTCCACCCCGTGAAGAGCATCGGCGATCTCCTCAAACTGAGACTCGTCCACCTCGCCCACGAACCGCAGCGTCAGGTGCATCTGCTCCATCGGTACCCATCGTGCGCCTCGAAGACCGAAGCACATGTTGGCTATTCTCTCTTTAAGGTGCGGTGGAAAATCCACCGCAATGAACACGCGCGGCATAGTTCCCTCATGCGGCTGCTGTGAGAAATCCGCGCCGGGGGAACGGTGTATTTTTGTTCAGCCCTCATCAGCGGGCCGAGCCGTGTCCCCCCGGGGTTCGCTGCCGAGGTTGCCGGAGGTGCGCCGCAGCGGCACGATCGTTCCGTGTGGTGCGGAATGAACCTCCGAATGTAAAAATTACATGTTGAGGGAAGATGGTTGCGGTTGCAGCGAGTGTTGGGGAGGGGAATCGAGGAGATGAGGTTGAGCTGTGTTCGGGGCCCCGCATGCGGGAGGGAGCCTACGAGGCAGCGTGCGACGGGTTCGGGCCGGGCAGCGCGAGCACCGGTTTCCGGTTGGCCGTGCCCCCGCCACGGGCACGGCTGTATACGATTTCGGCAAAGGGGCTGAACAATGATCCCGATGGTAACCGTGGGACAGATGCGGGCGATTGACGAGGAGGCCATTGGCGGCAACGTGTCGGTGGGCTATTCCTACATGCTCAAGGCGGGGACAGCCCTGTTCGGTGTGGTGCGGGAAATGATCCCGGACCGCAACGCCGGTGACATTGCGATAATCTGCGGCAAGGGCAACAACGGCGGTGACGGTTATGTCGTGGGAAGGCTGCTGGTTGATGCGGGGTACGGTGTCATGTGTTTCGGGCTCTGTGACCGGGAAGGGCTTCGCGGCGAGGCGCGAAAGGCCTTCGATGAATACACCGCAAGCAAAGGCAGTTTCGCCGTGCTCGAGGACGTGGAAGACCCGGCGGGGGAGGCCACATTCGCACTTATCATTGACGCTGTTCTGGGCACCGGTATCAAGGGTGACCCCCGAGGTCCGGCTGCGGACGTCCTGCGGAGCATCAATTCCCGGCACTCGAAGATCCTGGCGGTGGACACACCATCGGGCCTGAACAACGATACCGGCGCCGCGGGAAACCCGTGCGTGCGTGCGGAAGTCACCGTGACCATGGGTTTTCCGAAACTGGGCACATGCTTCTATCCGGGCAAGTCCCACGTGGGCCGGCTGGTGATCAAGGACCTGGGTTACCCCGACGAGATTGTCGAAAAACACCACGACCGCATATATTTCCCCACGCCGGAGTCCCTGAGGCCGCTTCTTCCAGGGCGACGCCAGGACGGCTCCAAGATCGAACACGGACTCGCGTTCATGCTGTGCGGATCAAGGGGAATGACCGGTTCGGCGGCGCTGGCGGCGACTTCGGCCCTCCGAACCGGCTGCGGTATGGTGTTCCTTGCGGCACCACGAAGCGCGATACCGGTTCTGGCCTCCAAGCTGACGGAGACGGTGTTGCACGAAGTGGACGAAACCGCGGCAGGCGCCGCGGCGTTGAGTGCGGCCGACACGATTCTGGAGGTGGCTCGTTCCCGCGATGCGCTCTGCATCGGTCCCGGACTCTCTCACGGCGAAGAAACAATGAAACTTGTACGGAAACTGCTTCCGTTGTTTGACAAACCGATCTTGTTGGACGGTGACGGTATTAATGCCTTCAAGGGAAGGGCCGAGGAGCTGAAGGATCGAAACGCTCCGCTGATCCTCACGCCCCACCGGGGGGAGTGGAAACGAGTTTTCGGTGAGCTGCCCGATGAGCCTGCTTCCCTTCTGGACCATCTTCGGAACAAAGCACATGAGTGCGGTGCCGTTATCGTGCTCAAGGGCAACCCCACTCTTGTGGCGAATCCCGCGGGAACATCCTGGGTGCTCCCGTTCGGCAATTCGGCCCTTGCCACGGCAGGGACCGGCGATGTACTCAGTGGCATGATTACTTCTTTACTGGCGCAGGGATGCTCGGCGTCGGACGCTGCCGTGCTGGGGGTGTACCTTCACCAGTGCGCCGGCGTGACAGCCGGCGACCGGCACACGCAGTACGCAACGATTGCCGGGGATGTGATTTCGCATATCAGTTCGGCGATCGGTTCACTGATGAACGTGGGCCGGAGCACGGAACGAAAAGGATCAGCGGCATGGACTCACAAGTCAATCTGAAGACCGCCCTGTTCACGCTTCTGGAATTTCTGCGGCGCAACGCGCTTGGAATCGTCGTATCCCTGGCCGTTATCTTCCTCCTGCAAAGGCTTTTTGCCTGGATCGTGGACCGCTACGTAGGAGGAGAGCGGAAACGACACGAACTGAAGAAGTGGTCCAAGTATTTCGCCGTTACCATCGCCGCCGGCTGGCTTGTTCTGCTCTACTACAGCTATTCCAAGGAAGACACTCCGTTTCTGCTCTTTCTCGTGGGCTTGCTCCTGGCCGGTGTTGCGATCTCGCTCAGGGACGTTTTCTCCAATTTCGTGGGCTGGCTGATAATCATGTCCAACAAGGGGTTTCGAGAAGGCGATCGCATACGAATCGGCACGGTGCTCGGGGATGTAATTGATATCGGTCTGCTTCGCACGCTGCTTTCCGAAATCGGCGATTGGGTCGAGGCGGACCAGTCAACAGGGCGTCTGGTCACGATCCCCAACAGCGACATTCTCTCCAACGCGGTGTATAACTATACGCAGGGATACGATTTCATCTGGAGCGAAATGAAAGTCCTGGTGACCTTCGAGTCCGATTGGCGTCGAGCAGAGCAGATTGTTCTGGAGGCGGCATTCAAGGACTACGACAGCAAGAAGGACCAGATCCAGGAGCGGCTTCGGCGCGTGAGGAGGAAGTACCTCCTGCGTTACAACTACGCCTCGCCGAAAACCTACATTACCATTGCCGATTCGGGCGTACGCATAACCGTTCGGTTTCTTGTCAGGGCTCGAAGACGGCGGCTGTTGGAAGATGACCTCGCGCGGGAAATTCTGCTGCGGTTCGCCGAAGAGGCGGGGATTGAGTTGGCCTATCCGACGGTCAGGCTTTTCCGCAGGGGGGGAGAGGCGAGTGCGGGCACGGCGGACGTGTGAGGGGGTGTTCATGCTTCCACTGCTGAGATGAGTGTATTTTCATGAATGTTGGAATCGAAGCGTTGAGCGGAGAAGGGGGCGGCCCATGCTGGTGCCGGTTGAAGTAACGTCTTTTGGTGTCGATGCGGAGTCGAATTCCCCGGTAGTGGTGCTTGGAGAGCAAGGGGGAGGACGAATGCTTCCGGTGCCGATAGGACAGCATGAGGCCGGCGCGATTGCGCTTCAGACCATGGATGTCCAATCCGATAAGCCCCGGTGTGTGGATTTGTTCGACCAAATGGTGCGCCGATTGGGAGGGTTGGTGCAGAAAGTCGTGGTGGTCGGCGGAGCGGACGGCAAGCCGGTGGCGCGGTTGTTCGTGGTCAAAGAGGGGAAGGTCCATGTGATGGAATGCAGGCCGAGTGAGGCGATTGCGTTGTCGATGCGATGTCGGGCGCCGATTTTCGCGGATGAGCGCGTCTTCGGGGGTGAGGATGCCGGGAAATCCTCGAGCGAATCGCTCCGACGGTCAATCAGGGCCCTGGATGTGGTGCGATTCGGAGCATATTATCTGGAATAGCCGGAGCAAGCGTGTGAAAGCAAGAATGGTTCGAACAGGTGTAATGGCCCTTGCGGTGGTTGCGGCAGGCGTATGGGCGCAGTCGCTACAGAGTGCCGGGGATGTTCTCAGCAAGGCGAAACAGTTGCACGGACGGGGCGAATTCGACTCCACGGCAACACTGCTGCGACGATGGGTGAAGGACAACGGGAAGGATCCGGGCAACGAGCATGTGGTGCCCCTGCTCATGGATGCGTTGGTGCGCACGGGACAGTACGACTATGCCGACCGGCTCTTCACGATCTACCGTCGCAAGTATCCCGAAGCGGCCTACATGCCTCGCTTGTGGTATCTGGAGGGGATCTGTCTGGCTTACAGCGAAGAGCAGGGCGCCGCGGTGGAGGCATTCTCCACTGCGCTCAAGGAAGGGCTGACCGAAGAACCGGCACGCCGGGCGGTGGAAAACGTCGAGTTGCTGTGCCGACACGTTTTCACGGTTGATGAACTCTCCAGGCTGGCCGCGCGCACGGCGTTTCATCCTGCCGTTCAAGAGGTGATAGCGTTTTTCGAAATCAGCAAGGCCTATTCGTCGGGTCAGCTCGGGAAGGCTGCAAACGGGGCAGACAGTTTTCTCAAGCGTTACGGTCGCTCACGCTACGAACAGCGCGTGAGGGAATTCCTCGGCAAGCTGAAAAAAACCCGCAGAGGAAGAGTCCAGATCGGGCTCCTTGCACCGCTTTCCGGTTATGATGCGCCCCTGGGCAAGAAAGTGGTCAGGGGGGTACAACTGGCCGTGGCAATCCACAATCGCTCCCACTCCCTGCAACTGGACCTGGTGATCAGTGATACGAAGGGCGACATGGTGGAAACGGTTCGGAAAACACGCGAACTTGTTGAGGAACACAAGGTTTCCCTCCTGGTCGGCCCGGTTCTCAGTAGTAATGCGGTAGCGGCCGCCGCGATGATCGCGGAACGTCCCGATGTACTTATGCTTTCGCCGACCGCCACCGATGAAGGCATAGCCGGGCTGGGAAGCCGGATATTTCAAATGAACGTTACGCTCGGCGCCCTGGGGACCCGCATTGCCCGCTTCGCGGTTGAGAACCTCAATATCAGGGAATTCGCCATACTTTCGCCGCTCTCCTCTTACGGCATGACCTTGTCGAAAGAGTTTCGAGAAGAGGTCAGGAAGCAGGGTGGAAAGATCGTTGCCGAGGAGTTTTTCGATGAAGGCGCAAACGATTTCAGGCAGCAGTTTGAGAACCTTCGCAAGCGGTTGGCGGAGGAGAAACAGCAGGAGCTCGTTACCAGGCACGGGCTGGGCTATCTCAACACCGCTCGCGGTCGAACCTTCATGAACCGCTATCTGGCCGATTCGACGATCGAGGTGGGAGGACTGTTCGTTCCGGCGGAGGCGGAGGATGTGGTGATGATTGCTCCGCAGGTTTACTTTCATAAGATTCGCACGCAGATGCTGGGCTCCACCGGATGGCACAACAACAAGACGATCCTGGACGGGAAGCGCTACGTCAACAACGCCGTAATCTCCACCAATCTGAAAACCGCAGGCGATAACGAACGCCGGCCGGCGTTTGCCGCTGAATTCGAGAAGAAATTCAAGGAACAGCCGGACCGCGTGGCGGCGCTGGGTTATGATGCGACGGAGTTGCTGTTGAAAGCGCTTCTCGCAAACGGGGGCAATCCCGACCCGAAGACCGTCGCTGAGCAGCTTCGCTCCGTGAAGAATTACAACGGAGTAGCGGGGCGCGTCACGTTTGACCCGACAAGTGGTGCGAATACCGAAGCTACCATTATGAAAATATCGGACAAAACGTTTGTCCGCATCCATTGATCCCGCCGGCCTCGTGGGATTGCTTCGTTCACCCGCTTGCTCCCGCGAACGCAGGATGGGCCGCATTTCCACGATCGGGCGGGCGCGGCTCCTGTCGGATGGAATGCCCGCGCGCCCGGTCGGGGCGGATCCGGAATGATTCTACCTCCAGCAGTTCACCATATCCCGGGGACGACCCGTCAAGAATGCCTGAAGAACCGGGGATGGGTATGGTTGCTCGTTTTGATGAGCATTCTTCCGGGTTGTGAAAAAGGAGTCAATCCTCCGGCGGAACTTGCCTTGAGCGAGCAGGGGAAAGCCGCGGCCGAACAGGCGGTTTTCGCGCTCAAGACGCTGCGGTGCTGGTACGACGTACGGCTGGTGACTGAGGAATTCGATTTCGCCCAGCAGGTCCTCGATACAATGCGCGTCAACCTCGATTTCTGGAACCCGCGGATCCTTGAGGCGCAGTATGCTCGGGGTCTTGGCAAAAGAGGTGCGGCAACCTCCTCGGCGGCGGGAGCCTTCCGGTCCTTCCTTCAAGCAGGGCGGGGGACCCCCTCACGGGAAGCGGCGTTCCCGTATGATCCGGCGATGCTGGGGCTGGATACCGTCTCCCCGCCCGGTGATTCCGTACCCCTGAGGGTGGTGGTCACACTCGATTCGTTGCCGGAGGAAATCTGGGACAGCGGCGCCGATACCGTTTCCGGAATATGGCTTCGGGCGGACAAGGCGCCTTCGGACACCACCCCGCGGTTTCGGGAGTTCATCAGGTACCGAGTCAAGGAGTCCTCCGGTACACGTCGAGTTGACAGGGAAACGTGGCGAATCGAATCGAATCAGACAATGTCTTTGCTCACGAAACGTCAGTTCTTGCTGGATGAGGGGGATACGGTGTGGAGCCATTCCGCGGCGTGGCAGGATGAAGCACGGTTGGTCGACACCATCCATACGGCATTCGATTCGCTGGGAAGGGCGTGGACGCGTTGTATCCAGGTAGATCGAATTGACTCTTCATCCGCATGGTGGCGTGATCCCGGCACGTCGATCGTGTTGGAGTACCGCGACTCCCTGGGGGAGGCATCGGGTGGAGTACGACGTCGCGAAGTACTCGAGGACACCGTCGTCGTTCTTCTGGGCAAGGGCCTCTTGGATACGGTGTCGACCGAGGGGTATTACCGATTCGGTGCGGTCGATTCATCCCAGTATGTTCGTTTTATGAGACATGAGTGGTATGGTGAGGGGAAGCTGGAATCGCGGACAACCGATTACGTTGAACGCATTGATTCCGAAGGAAATATTACAATTGTTTCTTTCGAACAGGTCAATCGATTGAGCGATCGGGCAACCGTGACCTACCGTCGTTTCGGGCGAAGCGAAACGGATGAGCCCTGCACCCTTCATGTCGATTATGAAGCTGGTGCGGTCGAAGGCTCAGCTACGGTATTCGGTTTGGTTGAACGGGCCGTCTATTCGTATGTCCTGAACTGTGAGGGGGATCCTCCGGAGGCGGTGGGGATGACACGCACCGAAAGCTACAGCGAGGCTTCGCCGGTGTTCACCGCTCAATGGGAGTTTGTCCCGCGTGATCCGATGCCGCTTCAGGACCCGGGGGTACGCCCGCCCGGCACGGTGACCGTCACCGCACAGTATCGCGGCGGGGAGTCAACAGAGCATCGACGGTGGGCACTGACGGACACCGGTGCCTTCCACCGGCTTTCGTATCGGTGGGTGGGAGAAAGCCCCACGTACGATTTCGACACACTCGACCTCCAGGTGCGTATCGATACGTCGGCCGGAGAGTGGGTGTATGAATCGCGGAAATCGGCGGTTGCCCGCTGGGGCGTGCGGAAGTATGCCGACGGACGGGTCATACTTGGTGACACGCTGATTGCCGGCGATGTCCGCAGGATCACGGGCACGGTCGACACCGCGGCAGCGGGTCGGATCAAGGTGAGGGGACACAATGCGTTCGACCTCTCTGTCCGCTCCGATACCCTGATCGAGGTTCGTTGCCGCTCGGGGGGTTCTTGCCCCGTGGACAGCGCATTTTCCTGGATCCGGGGAAGCTCCGGGGAGGCGTTCGAGGCGTTAATTCCCGGCAGGGCTGGAGGGCCTGTTATAGCTTACGAAATAGCGTTGAGCAGGGAAGGCCGACTGTCCGGTGCTTTCGCCGACACGTCGAAGAAAAGCTTGTCGCCTGCCGGGAGTGCGTTGCACGTCTCTCCATCCTACGAGGGGGAAGCAACGTTGACGGGTGTTTTCCGTGGTCTCAATCCGCGGGTTGTGGAGAACCCCGACGAGGTGACGGCGACGTTGCGAATTCTTCTCTGGGGAACAAACGATCTGGGCGGCGGGGCACACAGGTTCAACTGAGCCGGCACGGCGAGATGAGAAAAGCGCTGTACTTTGTCAAAGAAGCAATACGAGGCTTCTATCACGCGAAGCTCATGACGTCGGTGGCTATCCTCACCGCGGGCGTGTGTCTGTTTTTTGTGGGAGTCGTAATAATCCTCGGAATAAATCTTCGTCAATGGCTCCGGGAAACCTCGTCCAGGGCAACCGTCGTGGCGTATCTTGAGGACGAAAGTGCCGCGGACTCCACGCGGGCTCGAGCAATCCTGAGCACCGTGGAAACCTTTCCTCAGGTGGCTGGTGTTGCATACGTTGATCGCCGGCATGCCTGGCGCAACTTCGAGCGTGTGTACGGCTCGGAGCTTCTGGAGGCGGTTGATGAGAATCCCTTTCCGGCCTCTCTTGAGATATCCGTGGACCGCCGGCACCTCGGCGATGCGGCGATCAGAGAACTGGTGAGCGCACTGGAAGCGCTTGATGGGATCGAAGGTGTCGTGTATCTTGCGGCACTGGTCCGAAGGCTGGAGAAGCTCAATCGGTATTTCGTGACCGGCTCGGCGGTTGTGCTGGTTCTGGTGGTTGTGGCGCTTAACTTCATGATTTCCAATACCGTTCGGCTGACTATCTACGCGCGTGAAGAGCTGGTATCGAATATGAGATTCGTGGGTGCGACCGACGCCTACATCCAGGCGCCGTTTATTCTCGAAGGGATGCTTCAGGGGCTGATCGGAGCCCTCCTGGCGGCAGGCGCCGTGTGGTCGTTGAGAGTGTTTCTGCCTGGATTGCCTCTTCAATGGGGTGGACGTACGTTGCTTCTCATTCTTGTCGGGCTGGGGGTCTTGTTCGGGTGGATCGGCAGTATCAGTGCGGTACGCAAATTCTTGTCGTAGTTTTTCTGTGCCTGGGCCGGCTTTCAACCGGTGTCCGCGCACAGGCGCCCGGTGAGGATGTCCTTGATGATTTTGATCGAAGGATTCGCAGTTCCACGTCGCTGCTGGACTCGATCAGGACCGAGCTTCGGGACGGCCGCAAGAAGCTGCTTGAGCTGAGAGAGGCCGAAGGCGGCGCGGTAACCCAGCTTCAGCAGCTTCAGAAAAACATCGTAACGACGGGGCGGTTTCTTTCGGAACTGGAACGGAGTATCGACACGGTCTCGGCCCACGTGGAGGTTCTGGGCGATTCACTTCAGTCGGCGCGGGCGGCCCTGGAGCGGCGGCGGGAGACGATGATGCGGCGGTTGCGGAACATGTACAAAACCGGGTTGCCGGGGCACCGGGTGGGAATGATACTGGCCGCACCGACGTTTACGGAGGCGCTTTACCGCATTCGGTACTTCGCCGAACTCAGCCGATACGACCGGGTTCTCCTGGCCCGGATAGACTCTACCCGGGAACGGGTTCGGCGGCACAAGGAGTCGCAGGAACAGAAGCTTAAGCGATTGGCGGCGCTGCGCGAGGAGAAGCGGCGCGAGCAGGCGGTGTTCAGGGAGGAGAAGGACTCGCGAGAGGAGCTGCTTGCTGACATTCGCTCTCAGAAGGAGAGGTACCTGGAGATGGTTTCCGAGCTTGAAGCGGCCCGGGAGGAAATCAACTCGCTGATTCGGCGCCTGGTTGCCCGGAAAAGGAGGGCGGAGCAGGAACTGAGGCGCGCCGAAACGATTGCTTTCGGCAAACGGAAAGGGAAGCTGCCCTGGCCGGTTTCCGGGACCGTGGTCAAGGCGTTCGGCAGGGTTGTGCATCCGGTGTACAAGACGGTGACTCGGAGCAACGGGATCGACATACAGGCACCTCCCGGGGAACAGGTTCGCAGCGTGGCCCCGGGTGTGGTTGCGTATACGGGGCGGATGCGGGGCCTGGGTCGATTCCTTGTCGTCGATCATTCGTCGGAGTACTTGACGATTTACGCCCACCTGCAGTCGGTTCTGGTGCGGGAGGAGCAGGAAGTAGATTATGCGACAGTGCTGGGGACTGTCGGCAAGGGTCCTCTGGGAGAGTCGAAGCTCCATTTCGAAATCAGGAAGGCAACCGCGGCCCTTGACCCGGGCGAGTGGCTGGAACCGCGAGGGACGGCAGGACAATGAGTACGATGACATGGGCGAAACTGGTAGGGCAGCAGCGTGTTAAAAGCGTGCTTGCGGCGGCGCTTGAGAGCCGGTGCCTGGGCCATGCCTATCTCTTCTGCGGCGACCGGGGGGCGGGAACCTTCGCGGCGGCTCTGGACCTGGCGCGCGCCTTGCTCTGCGGCGGCACGGAAAAGGTTCCCTGCGGGAGTTGTCCGGCATGCCGTAAAGTTGCTCATCATGCACACCCCGACCTGCACATCCGGTTTCCCATCAGTCTGCAGGGCCGCAAGGACTCCAGCGGCAGGCTGACCGAAAAGGGGTGGGACTACGTGAAGGAACAAACCGTATTCGTCGTCGAGAATCCCTACCGGCGGATTACCCACAAGAGCCCGCCGGTGCACCCGGTTGAGTTGACGCGGGAGCTTACGCATGCGGTTGCGCGCGGGCCGCTTGAAGCCGGGGCGGTGGTGGCGGTTATCGACGATGTGGACCTGATGCGCAGGGAGTCGGCCAATGCCATGTTGAAGATGCTTGAGGAGCCGCCTCCCAACACGCATATTATCCTTCTGACCGAGAAGCTGCATACGGTATTGCCCACGATTGTTTCCCGCTGCCAGATTGTTCGTTTCGGTGCTCTCCCGCTTGAACAGATACGGGAGGCGTTGAGCGGGGAATTCGGCATTGCGGCCGCGGAGGAAGAGGTGGATTCGGCACTCGAGTCGGCCATGGGTTCGCTGGGGCGGGCGCTTGAGCTGGCGGAGAACCCTTCCGGTGAAGGCAAGCAACCGGGGCGCCAACTGTGGAATGCCTGTCTCGACAACGATTGGCTGAGCGCCGCGCGGGTGATCGATGAGGCCGCGTCGGTCGACGGGATCGAGCAGCGGGAGCAGATGGTGCTGCAGTTGATGTTCCTTGCGCGCAACGAAGTGGTTCCGGAAAAGGAAAGGCGTGAAAAGTATTTTACTGAGATGAATAGCACCGTGAAATCGAATTTCCCGGCCGAGGTTGCGAAAGCCGAGGCAGTGATTGCGTGCTGCCGCGAAGCTGTCGCGGGGCTGAGAGCATACGGGAATGCGTCGCTGGTACTGGTGTGCCTTGCGCAGTCCATGATGGAGTTGTTACATGGGAAAGAATACCAAACTGGCTGAGGTGGCGTTCAAGGGAGAACGCCGTGCGGTCTATCGCAATCGCCACGATCTTGACATAAAGAAGGGCGACTACGTGATTGTCGAGGCCGATCGTGGAAAGAGCCTCGGGCGCGTATCGCTGGTTGGCAACCTGGTCCGACTCAAGCGCGGAAAGGGAGAAACCAGAAGTGTCGCGCGAAAGGCAACCGCGGAGGATCTCTCCCGGCTCGAGGGAATCGGCGAGAAGGAAAGCGAAGCGTACCGGACGTGCAAGGTCAAAATAAAGGAGCACGGCCTGGATATGAAGCTGGTGGATGTGGAGGTGCAGTTCGACGGCAGCAAGATCACCTTCTACTTCACCGCACCCCAGAGAATCGATTTCCGTGCGCTGGTCAAGGAGCTTGCCTCAATCTACCGTACCCGTATCGAGCTTCGGCAGATCGGTGTGCGTGACGAGGCGCGGCGTGTTTGCGGTTTCGGGGTGTGCGGAAGAAAACAATGCTGCTGTGCGTTCCTGACAGAGTTCGAGCAGATCGTGACGCAGATGGCCAAGGACCAGCAGCTCTCCCTCAATCCGTCGAAAATCTCGGGCAATTGCGGGCGGCTTCTGTGCTGTCTGCGCTACGAAGAGGAAGAATACAAGCAGATATTCTCGGCGTTCCCTCCACTGGGAAGCCATGTGAAGATCAAGAAGAAAGACGGTACGCTTACCTATATAAACATATTCAAGAATGCGGGTCTCGTGCACTACGAAGACGGTTCCGAAGAGTGGCTGGGCCCCGAGGTTCTGGCGAAAGGCAAACGCTCCGATGCAAAAAAGTGATGCGGGCCGACGTGAACCCGGCACGTTCCTGATAACGCAGGCCCTTCCCTACGCAAACGGCGACATTCACCTGGGACACCTCGTTGAAGCAGTCCAGACGGACGTCTACGTCCGGTATCGGAAACTGGTGGGCGACAAAGCCGTTTTCGTGTGCGCCGACGACACGCACGGGACACCGATAGAATTGACGGCCCTCCGGCGCGGCATTACTCCCGAGCAGCTCATTGCCGAGGCCAGAGAGAATCACGTGAAGGATTATGCGCGGTTTTCGATCGATTTCGACATATTCTACTCCACGAACTCCGAGGAAAACCGCGGCTACGCCGAATACATCTACCGCAGGCTGCGTGAAAACGACCTGATCGTTGAGCGTGAAATAAGCCAATACTACTGCGAACATGACGGCCGGTTTCTTCCGGACCGGTTCGTGACCGGAGGTTGTCCCAAGTGCGGTGCGGCCGATCAGTACGGAGATGTGTGTGAGGCGTGCGGTTCCACATACGAACCAACGCAGTTGATCAAGCCGCGGTGCGTCATTTGCGGCAACACGCCGGCGCCGAAGAAATCCACACACCTGTTCGTACGTCTCGACAAGTGCGAAGGGTTTCTGCGGGAGTATGTAAACCGTCCGGGACTGCTCAAGGATGACATGCGGAATTTCGTGAGCCACTGGATTGAGGAAGGGTTGCGGGAGTGGTGTATTTCGCGCGACGGGCCGTACTTCGGGTTTCGGATTCCCGATACGGAGAACAAGTATTTCTACGTATGGCTTGATGCTCCGATCGGGTATATCGCCTCGACGGACAAATGGTGTCAAGAACACGGGGAGCAGACGGAGACATTCTGGGGCAAGGACTCACCGGCCGGGATCGTACATTTCATCGGCAAGGATATCGTCTATTTTCACGCTCTTTTCTGGCCGGTGATGTTGGACAATGCCGGCTTCAACCTGCCCCGAAGGATGTTTGTCCACGGTTTCCTCACTATTGAGGGCGAGAAAATGTCCAAGACGCGCGGGACGTTTGTTCTCGCGCGCGAGTTTGCCGACAAGGTGTCTCACCGGCATGCGCCCGAGTACCTGCGTTTTTTCTTCGCCGCCAAGCTCGCCGGGCAGGCCGGCGACATCGACATGGGCGTGGAGGAGTTCTGCAACCGGGTGAACACGACGCTGGTCAACAATATCGGCAATCTTCATCACCGGACCTTTGTTTTCTGCCGTCGCTATTTCGATTCCCGCATACCCGACGGGGCGTGGGACGAGGAGACGGCCGCGCGGGTGAAGCGGCTTGGAGAGGAAATCGAAGCTCACTTCGAGCATGCCGAGTACAAGGCCGTGATCGAGAAGGTTCACCTCCTGGGCAATCTGGGAAACAAGTATTACCAGGATACGGCTCCATGGAAGGCGATCAAGGAAGACCGTGATCAAGCGGCCTCGGTAATGGTTACCTGTGTGAACATTGTCAAGGCGCTGGCGGTCTTCCTGAAGCCGGTAGTGCCCGGCATCGTCGGGGAAATCGAGCGTCAGCTCGGCATGACCCTTTCGTGGAAGGACTACGAATTCTCTCTCAGGAATGCACCCCTGGCTTCGGTCGATAAGTTGGTCAAGCCAATCGGCAAGGAAGAGCTGAAGACGCTTTTCCACGACGCGGGCTCGGGGAAGAAGCCGGACGGTGCCGGCGTGGAGGGGGAGGACAATCTCGTTGATATTGCTCAATTTCAGGCCCTGGACCTTCGCATTGGCACGATTGCCGAGGCCGAGGCGCTTCCCCGGTCGAAAAAACTGCTCAAACTCGGGGTTGACTCCGGCGGGAAGCGGCTTCAGGTTGTGGCGGGGATTGCCGCCCACTACGTGCCGGAGACGCTTGTCGGCACGCAGGTCGTGCTGGTGGCCAACCTCAAGCCGGCGACTCTTATGGGGGAACGGTCCGAAGGGATGCTGCTGGCGGCCCGTGACGGCGAATCGCTGGTGCTGATACGGCCCGAGGCACACGTCTCTTCGGGGGCACGGGTATCCTGATGTGGTTTCCGCGAACAAGGGAACGTATTGTCCGGCGCGAAGTGGACGCTTCGCTGGTGGAGCGGCTTCGCCGGGAGACCGGCTATCCGGCCGCGCTTGCCGCTATCCTCGCGGGCAGAGGGTTGTCGAGTGCCGAGGAGTGTGAGCGGTTTTTTACTCCCCGACTTGCCGACCTTCACGACCCCTTCACGTTTCGCGATATGGGCAAGGCCGTTGCCCGCATTCGCCGTGCTGTTCGGAATGCCGAAAAAATAACGGTATATGGTGACTACGACGTCGATGGGATCACGGCGACCGCGATGCTGGTGCGGGCGTTGCGCAAGCTCGGCGCGGTGTGTGATTACTATCTCCCCCATCGGCTCAACGAGGGATACGGCATTTCGGCGGCGGGGATCGACGCCGTGGCCGACCGGGGGACAACACTTCTGATCACTGTTGATTGCGGTATTTCCGCCGTTGACAAGGTTGCTGCCGCCGTCGCGCGGGGGATTGACGTTATCATTACCGACCACCACGAACCCAAGGACCGGGCGCCCGCCGCCGTGGCGGTGCTGGATCCAAAGCTTCCGGGCTCGACGTATCCTGAGCGTACACCGGCCGGGGTAGGTGTAGCACTGAAACTGGTGCAGGCGTTGGCCGTTGACTTCGGCGCCGGGAATGACTTCTGGGAGGAGTACCTGGACCTTGCGGCCGTGGGAACCGCTGCCGACATCGTTCCGCTTCGGGGAGAGAATCGGGTGATTGCTTCGGAGGGCTTTCGCCGGTTGCGCCGCACGTCCAACCCCGGCCTTGCCGCGCTCATAAAAGAGAGAGGGCTGGCCGGCAGGCCGCTCTCGACTTCTCAGGTTGTTTTCGTGCTTGCCCCCTGTATGAACGCGGTGGGACGGTTGGGAGATGCGCGCCGGGGCGTGGAATTGCTGCTGACCGACGACCCGACGGTGGCTGCCTCCCGGGCCCGGGAACTTGCCGGGGCCAACGAGCAGCGACGGACACTGGATGCCAGGGTGCAGGAAGCGGTCTTCGGTTGGGTTCACGCCAACTGTATTCCCGAGGAAGACTTTGCGGTGGTCGCGGGCCACGAAACCTGGCATGCGGGTGTCGTGGGAATCGTGGCCTCGAAAGTGGTGGAGAGATTCAACAGACCGGCCATCCTTCTTTCTCTGGGGGAGGACGGTGTGGCGCGCGGCTCAGGGCGCACGGCCGCGGGCCTTCATTTGCTCGATGCGCTCAAAGAGTGCGAACATCTGCTCGAAAGCTACGGCGGTCACGCCGCCGCGGCCGGCCTTTCGGTACGGCACGAGAACATTGATGCGCTCAGAACCCATTTCAACCGGGTGGTGCGGGAGAAGTTGACGGCCGATGACCTTGTTCCGCTTATCAAAGTTGATGCGGAAGTGGCGCTGGATACGCTCACGCCGAAGTTTTTCGAGCGGCTCAAACGCATGGAACCCTTCGGGCTGGGCAACATGCGGCCTGTTCTGCTCTGTCGAAACATGAAGGCGCGATACGCACCCCGGATTGTAGGAAAAGGGCACCTCAAGATGGCAGCCACCGACGGGGTGAGGACAATGGATGCGATCGGGTTCAACTTCGGAGACCGGCTCGACGATGTGAGGCGGGCCACAACGTTTTCACTGGCGTTTACGCTCGATGAGAACGAGTGGAACGGGAGAAAAAGCCTGCAGATGAAACTCAGAGGGGTCGAGTCATGAAAATGTGGGACGGCCGGTTTTCCGGTGAAACCGATTCACTCATGGAACGATTCAACAACTCCCTGCCGGTTGATGCGGCGCTGATTGAGGAGGACATTACCGGCAGCATTGCCTGGGCAAAGGCCCTTCGGGGATGCGGCGTGCTGAGTGCCGACGAAGTCGAGATGGTCGTGGCGGCGCTTGAGGGAATCCGCCGGGATTACGCCCGGGGAAGTGTGCAGTTTCTTTCCTGCGACGAAGACATCCACATGGCAGTCGAAAGGCTGCTGATTGACCGTGCCGGGGAAGCCGGCGCAGCCATTCACACGGGGCGCTCCCGCAACGATCAGGTTGTCTGTGATCTCCGCCTGTTCGTAAAAAAGCATCTTCGGCTTATCCACGGCAAGGTCAGTGCCCTGCAGAAAGCGCTCCTGACCCGCGCGTCGAGGGAGCAAGATGTTGTTGTTCCCGGATATACCCACTTGCAGCAGGCTCAACCCATTACCTTGAGTCACTACTGGCTTTCCCTGCTGTGGGGCCTCCAGCGAGAGAAGACGCGCCTGCATCAGGCCCGAGAGTGTGCGGATATCCTCGTTCTGGGCTCGGGTGCCCTGGCCGGCTCCGGCTTTGCCGTCGACAGGGACGCGCTGGCCGCGGAGCTGGGCTTTGGCCGGGTATCGGAAAACAGTATCGATGCGGTTTCCTCGCGGGACTTCGTACTCCAGTCACTCGGGGCCATTGCTTCATTGGGCACCCTCTTGAGTCGATACGCCGAAGATCTCATCGTGTGGTCATCGCGGGAATTCGGGTTTGTAGAGCTTGACGATGCGTGGTCGACGGGTTCGAGCATGATGCCCCAGAAGAAGAATCCCGACAGCCTCGAGCTGATTCGAGGAAAAAGTGGACGATTTGTGGGTAACTACACGCGACTTTGTACCACTCTCAAAGGGGTAGGGCTCACCTATTTCAAGGACCTCCAGGAAGATAAAGAGCCGCTGTTGGACAGCATAGGCCAGATCGCCATGGTACTTGAGGTTTATTTGAAAGTAATTCAAACACTTAAGATCAATCCGGAACGCATGCGCCGGCAATGTGATCCCCTGCTTCTTGCCACCGACCTGGCCGACTATCTGGTTCAGCGCGGCGTGGCATTCCGCGATGCTCACCGGATTGTGGGGCGCCTTGTCGGCCATGTTGTCGAGACCGGACAGTCGCTTGACCGGCTTCCTCTCGCGGAATTCAGGAAGTTCAGTGACCGTTTCGATGAGAGCGTCAAGGGCGTCCTTGACTGGAGCCGTGCGCTGGCGCACCGTGATATCGCGGGCGGGACCGGCCCCCGGAGCGTACGCGCGCAGATTGAGCGGGCTCGTGCAATGCTGGAACAGGACTGAATCGAACACATCCTGCCTTCTCCCTGCCGAAGTCGGGAACTTTTTTGCCCGGAACGCAACCATGTTCTGGTGTTCCCATGTCTGTTGATGTCTCGCAGGAAATCATCCGTGCAGCCTCCAGAGGTAATCGGAAGTCCCAGCAAGTGATCTTCCGTGCCTGCAAGGGAAAGGTCCATCAACTCGTACGTCTTTTTCTTGGACCCCGGGGTCGGGATGAGATCGAGGATGTGGTCGCGATGTGTTATGTTGAGCTTTTCAAGAGCCTCAGGATGTTCCAGGGGCGTTGTTCCTTCGGCACATGGATCGACCGGATTTGCTATCGCGCCTGTCTGATGCATCTTCGACGGAAATATCGGAGGCGCAAGGTCACCTTTATGCCCGCGGGCGATGAGATTTCACAGAGCGCGGAGGATCAGAGACCCGATGCATTGCAGCGACTGGTGACTCAGGAGCAAGTGGAGTGGCTGTATGAAGCACTTGACACAATTTCCCCTGAGCGACGGGCCGTGATTATCATGCATGAAGTGCAGGAAAAACCTATAGAAGAGGTTGCGGAGATTGTGAGAGTGCGTCAGGGGACCGTGAAGTCGCGGCTCTTCCGTGCGAAACGAGAACTGGCGCGACGTCTGAATACTCTCAGGAGAAGTGAGTGAGATGAGAGAGAATCGTGAAGAAGCACTCCTCCGAGAGGCCCTTGAAACGGCCCGGGCTCGCGCACGTGAACCCCTTGAGAAGCTTGGTTGGGAGCGAATTGAGGACCGGGTCTGGTCCGCGCTTGATGACCCGAAAGCAGCAAAGGAACGGCCACCGGTGCCGTTTTGGCTGGGTCTGCTGGTTAGGCCTCGACTTGTGGCGCCGGCCCTGGCGACGCTGTGTGTCGCCCTCGCACTTGGTGTGCTCCTCACTCGCTACACCGACCGGAAAGCTCCTGTGCCGCATGTGCGAGCTACCGTGCTTCGGAAACAGGGCAATGTCGAGTACCTTCGCGAAAATGAAGAGGGGTCGAAATGGCGTCGACTTGAACCGGGACGGAGGCTGTTTCCCGGTACTCGTGTGCGCGCAGGGGTGGATGCCGGCGCCGTGGTCGAAGTTGCGCCCTCGACGGAAGTGAGATTGTCGGACAACACGCAGGTTGAACTCGAGCAACTCAATCTCCGCCGTCGTCGTATTGAGGTCATTGAGGGGCTGGTTCGGGTAAATGTCAACCCCGAACTACGCGGCGGGGACTTCGTTATGCATACGTCAAATGCACAGTGCCGTGTTGCCGGAACGGTTTTCACCGTCCGGTTCGATCGGGCGGAGGGCGTGCCGCGGACAACCTTGCGGGTGATTGCCGGAGACGTTGTCTTCATCTGCACGGCCCGACCCCGGATACGCCGGACGGTCAGTGCTCCCGGGGTGGCAGTGATGCTGGGGGACAGCCTGGCAGATCCGGGTTCCGACGATGGAGAGCTTGCGGGTGGAGAGGTAACTCTGTCTCCTTCTTTCCGGGGAGAACCTGTCGGTGTTCACACGCGCTCCGACGATATGCCGGGCACTGATGAGCTTCCTCTCCGACCGGAGGCAGGAGATCCCCCGCGGCTGGGCAATGACACGCTACACGGATCGATTGCTTCTTCCACCAAGGTGAGAAACGCGAAGGAAAAGGTCAACACGAGCGCCGGCACGGTGGACAGTATTCAGCCGGAAAAGGACCATGTGTTTCTCGACAGAGCGGCTTACGCTCGGAAGCGCTGGGGTCTTTCCCGGAAGGATGGCCGGATCCACGGCGCTGTTCCCCTTACCTTTCTTCGCCTTTCGGGGTCCACCTCCGAGGAACCGTGGCAGGGGGAAGAGCTTAAGATGATTGCGGAGTTTGTTTCACGAAAGACCGATATCCACGCACAAATCGACAGGCCCTCGGTTACCATGGATGGGCGACACAAGAGCTTCTCGTACTGGTTGCGACGCTCACGGAGGCGCGGCATTTCACGTGCGAGGATGGGAACGGACCAACCGGAACGCACAGCTCTCGAAAAGCTCTCAGATGCCGTCAGCCTCACTGCCACCGGAGATGGTGAGCGCTTTCGACGGAACGTGACCGATTTGCTCACGGGTTACTTCCAACAACGCTACGGTGTGTCGGGGCTTGATATTCACGGAGCCGATTGGGCTGAGCGCCTCAAGGATAGTCTCAAGCTTGCCCCCTGGCAGGAACAGTTTCTCCACGAGGCAGAGCGGTCGTATCGGCATGTGCTTGAACCCGGGCCAACAAAAGGGCGGGAGGTACACGGCATCTACGACTTTCTGAGAATCTCCGAACTCATGGATTACCCATTTCTCTTGTGCGACCCGCCGGGGTCAATACGTAGTCTTTCGGCGGAGAACATGAAGCTGTTGCGTACCTACCTTGAGCATGGCGGGTGCATCTACTTCGCCAACCACGCTGAGCCGACCACATGCGCCGCGGCAAGGGGGTTCATCGCTGAACTGATACAGGAGCGGTTGTATGGCCGGGGCGATCGAGAAATGCTCCGGCGATACCGGGCCAACGAGCGTCGGCAAACCGGATACGTCTTCGACCCGCCGACGCCTCAGATATTTCACCCGTGGACTGTGCTGCCCATGATACTTCCCGAGCAGGCTGATGTGTTTCTATCAATGAAGGATAGTGATGGCAATCAAGTATTTGCGGATACTCTTGTAGAACTGGAGGCCGGATCCTACGTCTCCGAGGATGGATACCAGTGGCCCGGTGTGGACAACGAAGGCGGTGACCTGCCGAGCGGGTTCTACGTCTACCAGGCTGCGGCCGGCCTCGGCAATACCTTTCACGGAGTGCGAATCAGCAGGTTGAGGAGGCTGCGGCCGAGAGGTCACCGAGTATTCCACAATCCCTTTCAAATCAGTGACATACCGCGTGGAATTCAGGAAGAGACTTCCGAACTGACCTACAACGAACCGGGAGCCTACGGGGTTGCCACAGACGGATATTTGATGATTGTATACACCGAGGGGTACGGTGAACTGGAGCTGCTGCGCAGCCACAACACCCATTACCAGGGCGAAGAGACGGTCCTGCGGTGGACTGCAAATGTCATGACGGAATTCTTGAGGGGTTGGACGGCCGGTGGGGAAGGACGGTGAAAATCGGGAACGCCGGACAACAAACGAGCAACTATATTCTATAATGGTGGAATGTGTAGACAACTACCGAGATGTTCGAGGTTCGAAATGACGAGGTTGGCGGTGAAATCGTTTGTTGTGGCAATACTGGAACGTGTGCTGCAATCCGGATGGAGTATAGATCTTGCAAATGTCCCTGACAACTCTGATGTATGCCGCGGCGACCGTTGTGACGGCGTGCGCCGCTGAGGCACCTCTTCGCGTGGCGTTCCTCCCGTTTGCCGATGACGTCAAGCTGAAGGAAGCGTGGGAGCTTTCGGTTGACGTGCCGCGGTGGTTCAGCGTGACGGTCGATACCATTGGATCGGTGTCGGACTCCCGGATTGTGTGTGTGGCCTTTGATTCGGTGCTTTCGGATGTCGAGGGAAGCGGGTGGACGCGAGAGGAGTATCTGGGTCCGAAGGCCGCGGTCAGACTGGCCTCGATCCGGGGCGCCGATTACCTGGTGAGCGGCACGGTGGAGAGGTTTGAAGTTTTAAAGCGTGCGGTGAACACGGATGCCGCGGTAGGAGCGTCCCACGATTTTACCGCCACAACCGCCGGTAAGGGCGGAGTCACGGTGATGGGCGGGCTTCAGTCCTACACGGCGCGGGTCTCCATGGACCTGCAGGTGTACGACGGCGGTTCCGGAAGCCTGGTGGACGAGTTCGAGTTGACTACCGAGGAGAAGGACGCCGGGTTCAAGATGTGGCTCCCGTTTCAGCTTGACAACGCGGAAATGAACTACTACTACATGGCCAGGACACCCTTCGGTTCTACGTATTTCCGCAAGAGCGTGCCGGGTGCGGTGATGAAGTATTTCTCCATGAAGGTTCACCGGAGGCTTCGTTCCATTGATAAACAGCACGGCGCAACGGATGCGTCGTCGGCGAATTTTGTCGAAGGGACGGTCGTGGAACGCTCGGGGGGCGACGTCTACGTGAATCTCGGCAGCGACGATCACCTCCTGCAGGGCGAACTGCTGACGGTAATGAAGCCGATCAGACCGGTAACGAGCGGCACGGATACGCTCGGATGGGTCGAGAAACCGGCCGGTACCTTGCGTGTCCGCTTCATCAAGGCCGCCCATTTTTCCGTGGCCGAAGTTGTTGATGAACGAGACAGTATCCGGGTGGACTGGAAAGTGCGGATCGGCAAGGAAGAAATGGGTGACGGCAAATGATGGGAGACGGTGCGAAGAGGCTTATGAGCCGGGTTACTCATTCATATAGTTTATTTGATTTATTTTGTTGGTGTGGGTAAATGAGTGAGCAGGAGCACACTTCCGTTGCCGAGGCGGGGGTATGTTGTTGCAGCGTGGGGCTTTGAAGCGTTTCAAGGAGCACACAGATGAGAATGAGGAGTGGAGAACTTCTGCGGTGGTGTGTTGTTGTCGTTTTCGCCATGCAACCGCGGGCCTATACACAATCTCTGACCGACAAGCTCTCCGAGGAAGAAAGCTTCTACCGAAACTACGGCAAGGAAACCTACTCCAAACTCAAGATTGAGAAGGATAAAATAGGGCTGTACGATGAATTCGGGGAGCACGTTACCGACGGGGTTCATTTGTACGATCTGCGCAACCGGACCGTGACCCTCTCCAGCAACCGGGAAGGTGTCGAGGACTCGATGCTGGTCTCGGAGAGCGACGAATTCCAGAAGAGGGATTTTTTCGAGAAGTTCTCAAATCTGGTCATTACGCAGGATGCAATCGGCGGGACCAAATCCTCCTTTCTTGTGGGCGATCAGATCACGACGAAGTTTTCCCCGCTTACTTTCAACAAGACCAATTTCAGGGGGATACGCTGGGACCTATGGTCAACCCAGGTACAATTCTCGGCACTGCTTTCCCGCACGCGTCCGGGTTTTCTGTCGAAAAAGGAACGCGACGGGTCGGCGCTTGTCGAGTATCCTCTCAGTCCTGAGAGTTTTCCTTCCGAGTATTACAACGACCGGGGACCCAGTGTACCGGGAGGCATCGTCGGGAGAAAGGATTTCTCTCACAAGTCGCCTTACGGCGATTACGACTGGTTGTGGGCTATGCACGGGAGAACCAATGTCGCGGGCAAAGTGGATGTTGGCGCAAGTGTGATCAATCATCATCGCTCCGATGTCCGCAAGGGGGAGAAGTGGTTCTCGGGCGATGTCCCGAGAGAGTGGATGCCCGAGGCCATCCATTTTGAGTTTTTCGATGCAACGCCGCTCAATCGCGGCGATGCCGGTGTGTACGTGCGTGACGTACGGATGAGGGTCAACGGCAGGGCGGTTGAGGCAATGCCTCAGCACAGCGGCAGATTTCGCAGGGTTTTTGTCGGCTCCCAGGACTCAATCCTTCTTCCGGGCGACCTCCCCTTCCGGCGCGCTCAGACGGGGCATGTTCCCATTATCGTTGAGTTCAAGATGGATCCCCAATTCTGGCGGTACGTCGACGGCGGGACAAAACCTTCGGATATCTCCGGAATAAAAAGCGTCGCTTTCTCGTATACGATTGCGGGAAACTACCTCGTGTTTGCCTCGACCAGCAAGCAGATTCCCCTCGCGATCAGGGGTACGCTTGATCAGCAGACCGATGAGGTCGAATACGAGCATATCGACAAATCGGTTGAAGACATCTATTTCGGTTCGGAAAGGGCGCCCATCAAAATCGGCGCGGAAAGCGAGTCGTTTGATCCCGATGGCTTCTCCACGACCTATTTCGGGGAGTATATCAGGAAATCGCCCAAGCTGTTGTCAATGAAATATGAGGACTTCGATGCGGCCGTACAAAGCGGAAGACTGCTGCGCGATTCGCCGCGCAACCGGGAGACATACAATTTGTACACATATACCTACCGCTATGATATCAATATCTCTTCGATAACCGCGGGAATCGATTTCAACGGAGAACTCGGTGGAGTGGACTTCTCCGGGGA
>CAZNDN010000003.1:31300-72907 GCA_964571815.1 uncultured Fibrobacterota bacterium
TAACCGCGGGAATCGATTTCAACGGAGAACTCGGTGGAGTGGACTTCTCCGGGGAATTGGCGATGAATCAGCGGGAAGACAAGCTTCCGGGCAGCGATGAAAGCCGGCGGACCGCGACACGTCTGGTCGGAACGTTTCGGGGGGAAAAGGAGCTGGGGAAGCAGTTCGGGCTTTCCGGTGATCTCTACTACATTTCTCCCGACTGGCAGACCAACCTGGTGGACCTTCAGACCAGCCGGTATTTCAAAGAGACCGACTACAAGATGTGGCACGATCAGAAAGATCCCGCCATCAAGGACTACCTTGTCTATCCCAAGCCTTTGGGCAATGACTGGAACAACATCGACGACAACGATGACGGTGATGCATTTGTTGAGAGCGACCGCCGGCGGTACCCAAGCGATCTCAGCAACGACGACCAGGGAAAGTTCCATGCCGACGGTACTCTTCGTTTCGACCAGGCGGAACTGCTCAGGCTTCCTTCGGATATGTACATCACGTACGACGATCCCGACGGAGTGATCGCGTCCAAGGATGATCGCAACCGAAACGGCGTCCCCGATTATACCGAGGACTTTCTTCTTTTCAGTGCGGATCCGCCGGTGTTCGAGCTGGGCATCGATCAGAACAACAACGGGGTCCCGGACTACGAGGACGACGACATCCTCCCGGACTACTGGCAGGGTGATATAGGCTCGGGTGGCCGGCATTCGGTAGGATACTATGTGACCGCCGACGGGATCAAGACGCAGGGAATACAGGGCCTCAACCTCGACCTTCGATGGACTCCGCTTCAGGACTACAATGTCGATTTCGGTGTGGTCGCTGAAACCGTGCTCGACCACGATCTGAACGGGATAGCGGATGCCTGGGAGGACGGAAAGGGCGAGCCGGCGGATTTCTTCGACGGTAAATCTTTTGTCGGGTACATCAATGCGCAGCGCGAGGTGCTGAAGAGAAGCCGCGGCATCCAGTTTGATATCGGCAATGAACTCCGCCTTGTGAGAGATGCGATTCGCAATGATGCGGTCACATCAGTGGGACTGAATCTTGACGGTGACTACGAAGTCTGGTATTTCTACGAGCTGGATCAGTTGGATTACCGACAGGCAATCGTGGACAATCTTGTCGGAAATATCACGTACACGAATATCCGCAACCTTGAGTATTCTTTTCACGGGAAGCTTGGTGCGCAGAAGCGATTGCCGATCGAGCGGGATTATTATACCGAGTTCAGCTTCTACGATCCCGTGGCCAGGCGCACCGTATTCGATTCTCGCTGGCAGCCGTATCACAACAGATTTATCGGCGAGCTGTTCCTCTCCAAGCGCCTGAGTTACCGGATAGGTTTCAACAATGCCTACGAAGACTGGCGCAGGGTTTTCAATCCGCTCAATCGACTCGAAATTATCCCCCAGTACAAGCTTTCCTTCTTCGGCTCCCGGGAGCTTGTCGGTCCGACCGAAAGGGATCCCCGCGATCTGGAGCGGCACATACGCTTTGATATCAGCGGCCCGGAGGGTGAGCCCGACGGGGTGATCGACAGTACGTACGACAATGTCGGTGATACCCTTGAGCATGTCTCGGATGCACGAATCGCGGCCAACGAGTATCGACAGAACAACTCCAGCATCTTCCTCAACGTGCCGCTTCTGCGGGCAAACTACAAGATCGCGGAGAACACACAATTTCAGCTCGGCATGCAGTGGTTGCGGACCGTCGATTTCATTACACCCGAAGCCAATTCGCTCGGACTGACCACGGTGGGTCAGATTGTTTCAAGGGCAAACTACAAGGGCTACAACGTGACGTTGCATATCGGGGCCAAATGGTACCGAATGAACTACGACATCAATTTTCAGGACCCTGTTCTGTTGCAGACGGCGAGGACCGGAAGAAGGTTTGACCGCCGGGGATGGGAGTTCTTCGCGCAGATTTTTTCGGGGACGTGATATATATGGAGAGAGGGAGGCGGAAGATGCGGAATGTCCGGCAGATCATGACGCTGGCGATACTTGCCGTCGGTATGCTTACGAGCAGGGGAAGTGCGCTTGACTGGGGGAGAGTAGGCAAGGCACTTGTGTTTCCCGGCATGGGTCACCTCGGCGACGACCAGACGGTGAAGGGGCTGACCTACATGGGCACGGAGGTGGTTCTCCTGACGGCCATGTTCGAGAATATTTCCCAGATCTCCTCACATGCGCTCGAAACCCACCGACTCAATGTCTTGTACAAAATGGGCGGACCATTTGAGGAAATGCGGAAAATACAGAAAGAGTGGGTCGATGCCGACGAAAAATACGACAGCGCTCGTCTTTACTCGTGGGCTTTTGGTGGGGCGGCTCTTGCCTGGTGGGGGTGGACCGTTGTCGACGCGGCCTTGTTTCCACCGTCCACCGATTCGGAAGCGCGTCTGTTGATTGACGAGGCGATGGATCATATGCGTCTCGCCCTGGAACCCGGTGGCAGGGTACGGCTGGCGTATATGGTTCCATTCTGATTGTTGAAAGCACGAACAGGGACAATGGGAACACTTATGAAAAGAACGATTCTTTGGGGTACGGTAGCGGGTATCATGGGTATATCGCTGATGTGCGAGCGCCGACCGGTTGCGCCGCCCGACGAGCCGGACCCAATGTATATCAGAGGCTTGAGCGCAAGATACATCGCCGATTCCAATGCCGTGGAGCTTACGTGGGACCCCCTTGATTCGACCGAACATGAATTCGACTTCTATCGCATCTATCGAACCACCGAAACTGACGAGGCGAACAACGTTCTGGTGGGCACCCTGAAATCCACGGGTGTAAGAACCATGATTGATCCGTCGAGCACGAAGTTCATGGATATTCTGGCACTGGACAATGCCGTCTATTACTACGCCATACGGGCAGTGAAGGTGAGTCGGAGAGACACGGTGCTCGGCGCTTTCGATTTCGAGCATCCCGGAGCCGATGGGATTGTCTCGGCCGAGGTTGGAGGCGACGTCTTTTTCAATATTAATCGAGGAGACCTTTTCACGACCACCGATCGCTGTTCCCTGGTGGTAAGCGATCCGCAAGACAAGATCGCCACCGTACGTTTCACGCAAAACAAGCGAACATATCTGGTCAAGCCGGACGATCGGATCGAGGTGAATTTTGATAATCCCGCAAATCCTCCTTCGGCTGCCGAAATCAACCGCCTCATTGCCGAGGGTTGGCTTACCACCGCGGGGAACCTTGCCGAAGGGGTGGCACGGAAGGTCGTTGCCGATTTCGACGCAAACGATCCGCGTAACCGACAGAGTATCCATCGGATGAAATCATCCGGCGACGCCTCCTTCGTCTGGCTGCTGAAGAAAGGCAACGGAACGAAACGAGTCTGGGCGGAGCTGGCCTACGATAAGGGCGATAATGCAGGCACGAAGGACACTATTGCCGACGATATCGATATTGCTCCGTGGCGAATACGTTTCGATTTTCGCAACCGAACGGGTACAAGCGACGAGACTATGCGCAAACGAGCCGATGTGCGGTACGAAGGGGCCGTTGATATCAATTTCTTCCGGCCCTGGATACGCTTCAGTGTTTCGGTGTTTGCCGATACGACAATGAACCCGGAGTTCGATTACTGGTTGGTGGTGCCCGATTCCCAGTTGACGATTTACAAGGACGTCGAGGCTAACGCCGCCAAGGCATGGCTTGAGACCGTGCCGCGGAGGGCTCGACTCACCGGGATTGGGGCGGCACACGATCCTGACGCCGTCTACACGTATATGTTTCATCCCGACTCCGCGGAGACCCGGGAAAATCTCGCCTATCTGACCAAGACATTCAAGTCACCCCAGACCGATCTCGCGTTCAGGCTTATGGGCGAAAACAACCTCAATGAAACGTGCGTGCCGGGATCCTACTTTGGATCCAACCCGCTGCGGTGGAACACCAGGACCGGCAGCTACGACAGCACACAGACGCGTCTCCGGGGAAACGTGGAGAAAATGTTTGCTCACGTAAAAGCCCTGGGTCGCATCGATTTGAGTACAAGCGGAAAGAAGCAGGCGATGCTTGTTACCCGGTTCACCGGCAAGTATTTCGATGACGTGCGGGTGATGGTGTCGACCAGCAGGGTCCTGTACGGCGATTGGCAGGGAGATCGTGTTTTCCTGGATTTCTATCCCCCCGAGATCAATTTCAAGGAGACGGAAGAAATCGGCAACTATTCCGTGATCACATCGGGATCATTCGATTTCGAACTTGGTACGAATCCCTCGGCCAGGGACAGGGGATATGCCGATATTGTCGACGTGCGATTGATGATCGCGCAAAAGCCGGCAACCCTGGAGTGGAGTGCCGATAACTCCAACAACGCGCTTGCCACTGCCGACACCATCTCCATTGGGAGCGTGCGGCAATTCCGCCATGAGATTTTTCCTTACGACATAAAGGTATTCCAGCCGACCCTGCGCGATATCAAATGGGAAGGCATCGATGTAAGCAACTGGCCGAGTGGGGAGTACATCATGGGCATTATCACCCGGGACCAGTTCGGCAACGAAGGATGGGCGCCGCAAAGTGAAGGGTCGAAAACAAATCCGTGGTTGGTCACGATCCTTACCGGGAAGTAGGATTCCTTCCTCGCGGGACATCGGGGTGTCGGGGGTGAACGTCACAGTGTGGGTTGTTCTCGGCACGAGCGGGCTCCGAGGGTTCCGGTTGCGCGAGGCCTGATCCCGAGCGTGGAATCCCCACGACGACTTTCCAGAAGAACAGCATGAGTGCACTGGTAAACATACTTGTCATAAGTCTTACCGCCGCCTTCTTCTCCATACCCTTTTTGAACCGGTATGTGTTCCGAACGGCGAATATTGATGCTATTGTGGAAGAAGGGCGTAATGGTCTGGGTACGGTCCACGAGCTGATTAACCGGGGGGAGTTTGACCTGGCTCGAGACAGTGCCCGTGTACTTGTCGAACGATTCCGCAACGACTCACTTGAGTTTTTCACCGCGGACGTCACGAATTGGAATTCGGTAACCGCCCTGCTGGGTGCCAACCGAGACGACTTTGCCACGGCGGTGCTGGTCTCACGGCTCGATCGAAACCTGATTGACTCGCTTGCGGCAGAGCACACTGGCGCACGGCAAGACAGTGCGGCTCCCGCGGCCGATGACCTCGATGTCGGCGGAGGAAGCGGCGATGAGGTTGGGACACGACTGCAATGGAAGGTGGTCGACGCACTCAACGCCGTCAAGAGAGATCTGGGCTTCTATGTCATGAATGCCGGTGAAATTAATGTGAACGCGGACGAGGAGGTCGGCCGCCGGCATCAGTACCTGGTGGACGAAGGTGTCGTGCGGCTTGAGGACACCGAGTGGAAACTCAAGCGGGATCTGTCGGAGAAGGAAAAGGTGCTGCTTCGCAGGTTTCACATGGTTATCCTGGAGAATCTTCTCTATCCCCGGTTTCTTGAAAAGGACCTCAAGAGAAACACCGACTGGGCCAGCGAATACATCGTGCAGACAGCATGGTATTTCATAGGTACAACCTACCGCGGGCAATTCCAGCTCGACAGGGCGGTCGAAGTCTACGATTCTCTGGTTACGTTGTATCCGAGTACGATCTATGCCGAGGAGGTCTTTCTGCAAGTAGGCCGGATTCTGCATGAGGAAGGACGCAATGCACTGCTGGCCGGGGAGACCGACAAAGGCACATCCAGGCTGGAACGTGCAGTCGGCTATCTCGCGCAAATCGAAAAAAACCGTGCGATTGCCCGCCGGTTCCCCAAGTACAAGTATACCGACCTTCGACCGGGAACGTACGTTAACATCGACGCCTCTTCCCGGGCAAAAAGAAAGATCAAAGAAGAAACCAACGTGTACACCCTGGAGCAGCAGAAGCAGGAAATTGAGGGCAAAGACAAGAAGGAGCAGAGCGGTCACACGCTCGAGGATGCGGTGAAGCTGATCGGGGAGTGTTACACGCTTCTGGGCAAAACCGATTCCGCCCGTGCTCAATTCGAACTCCTTCTGGATTTCTTTCCGGAATCGGACAACCTGGACGATGCGCAGAAGCTTATTGCCGATTCGTATGTTCGCGACGGGGACCTTGTATTGGACGGCGCCGATACGTCCGATGCAGCCATTCGTTCGAAAGCGGTGGAGTTCTACGAGCGCGGAGTCAGGGAATACCAGCGGTTTGTCAATGTGTACCCGCAGAGCGATCTGGTGTCGAAGGTCTACATTGCGCTGGGTGACGTCTACTACAAGCTGGGCCGCGCCGAGGATGCGGCCGAGTCGTTCGAGTCGGCGCTGGAGTTGGCCAAGCGGATCGATGAGAAGGCCGGGATTCAGCTTGAGATCGGAAATTACTTCTACGAGCGCAGGCAGTATACGAAAGCGGTGCACGCATACAAAGTTATACTGACCGACTTTCTGGGTACTGATGTTGCCCCGAATGCCCAGTACCTGCTCGGGAATTGCTATCGAGCCCTTGGAGACACCGCGGAGTCCATCGAGGCCTACAAACGACTGGTAAAACTGTACAAGGACAGCAAGTTCCTGGGCGGTGCCGCCTACAAAGTCGGCACGTACTATCTGGCGCGGGCCAATTACAAGGAGGCAAAGCGCTACTTCGGATACGGTTACACGTATGATACCGACGGACCGATGGCGTCAAGGAGTCTCTTTCAACTGGGTATGGTCTGGGTTCGTGTCGCCGAGGAACAGGAGGCAGAGGAGCAAATCCGTTCCTATAAGGAGGCGATCAAGCGATTTCGAGAGGTTGTTGAGCGGTTCCGGGGAACCGCCTACGACCAGGATGCCGATAAGGCCGCCCTCCAGCTTGCCAGTTGCTATATGCGTATCGACAACGAAAAGGCGGCGCGCGCCGCGGCCAAGCAGATTCGCAGCAGAGCCAAGCGCATCGAGTCCCTTACGATTTTCGGAGTCGGTTCCGACGATGCCTCCGAGGAGCTGGCCTACTGGAATTCGTTGATTGCCGAGGCCCGGGAGGACGAGGAACGGGCGACCGCGCTGTACGAAAAGGCCGTGGTATTGACCGACAAAATACAGGACCACGATGCGGCACTCGAGGTGTATCGTGAGATCCTGGAACTGACGGAAGATCCGACCAAGAAGATCAATGCACGAATCGGCATCAGCCGGGCGTACACCGCCACGGGGGATCACGCCGGTGCGCGTGACGTACTGCTGGAGCTGCTGGAGAACAAGAAGCTCTTGCCCAGGTTACGTCGTCAGCTCCGCATTCAGCTCTACGACGCGTACTTCAGTCTGAAGGAATTCGACAGGGCGCTGGACGGGTTCGAGGGCTTTGCCGTGCAACTGCCGGACCATGAACTTGCACCCTATGCCCTGTACCGGGCCGGGGCCGTGCTGGCCCAACAGGGAAAGCACGAGAAGGCCCTGGAGACCATGCGGAGCGTGCTGGAGAGCTACCCCGGCTCTTCCGTGCATGCTCAGGCTGTTCTGGGCGTCGGCGAACAGATGATTGCCCTGGGTCGGGCAGAGGAAGCTGTCGAATACCTCCTGGGGTATCTCCATGAAGAAGGGGGGGACACCCTTCCCGCGGCGCCCAACATCTACCTTCGTGTGGCCGAGACGTATCGCGGTGAACTCAAGAACAACCGTAAGGCGCTGGAGATTTTCGATACGCTTGTCGCTGAGTATCCCGAAGGCGTGCTGTATTCCTATGCGGCGTACCAGCGGGGAATGTTGCTCAGAGAAGCCGGGCGGGACGATGAAGCCAGGAGGTCGCTGGAGCTGGTGAAAAAGGAGCGCAAGACGCTCTATCGAGCCGCACAGGCCGAAATTGCCAAGATTCTTGCGAAGACCGACCCGGAAGCGGCAATCAAGAACTACCGGGCTATTGTTGAAGAAAGCGAGACCCCGGAAGATTCGGCTATTGCCATGATCGGGATCGGTGATGTCTATGCACGAGTGGAAAAATGGGACGAGGCGGCCGGGGTGTTCGAGCAGGTGTGCGGGTTCTACGACGGGAAGGATACGACACTTCTGGCCGGCGCGCTGGTGAAATGGGTGGACGCGTTGAGCAAGGACAGGCAGCACGAAAAGGCGATCGAGGCGGCGCAGATTCTTCAGCAGAGATTCCCCGACAACGAGTACACGGTCAATGCCGTCTATTTCGAGGGGGCTGCCTGGTTTGCCCTCAAAAGGTATTCCCGCGCACGCGAGAAGTTCAGCGAAGTGATCGAGCGGGATTCCTCGGGCCGACTTGCCGAAGTGGCGTCGTACCAGAAAGGCGACACGTATTTTTTCTCTGATCGGTTCACCAGGGCAATTCGCTCGTACGATGAGTACCTGAGAAAGTACCCCGACGGTGAATATGCCGCGAGCGCGGTTTACATGCAGGGCAATGCCTACTGGAGCATGCAGGACTTTGCCGCTGCCGGGAGGAAGTTCCGCATGGTTGTGAATAAGTATCCTTCGTTTCCCGACTACTGCAATGCGAAGAAGTCGCTGGCGTTCTGTGAAGACAAGGAGGGAAACTGGCGCAAGGCCCAGCGGCTCTATACCGAGATTATCGGCAATCAATCGTGTCCGGCCGAGGCGGTGACGTTCGCCAGGGAACAGCGTGAGAAAATATACGGACAGCATTGAGAGGGTATCGGTGGCCATGAAAACCGCGAGCGTACCGTGTCGACGAAAGGAGTTGAATAATGGGGATTAACCTGCTTGCCACGTTCAAGAAGGGCGGCTGGGCCATGTGGCCGCTGCTGATTTTCCTGATTCTGGCGCTCACGTTCATATTCGAGCGGGTGATCGTGTTGCTTTTCCAGAGACGGAAGTTGAAACCGGACGAGTTCCTGACGGCCTTTGAAAAGTCGATGAAAGACAACGGGGGCGACAAGGATAAGGTAGTTGGGGAGATGACGGCTCTGTGCAGGAAAAAAGGAGGAGCCTGTGCCGAAATCATGATGGAGGGGCTGGAGAAATTCAAGCAGGGCAAGGCGTTGCGGATGGATGTGATGCAGATGAAGCAGTGGATGACCGGCGCGATTGAGGAACGCTCGCGTATCGAACTCCCGCAGCTCGAATCGCACCTGACGGTGCTCTCGGTGGTGGCGGGTGTGGCGCCGCTCATGGGCCTTCTGGGCACGGTCTCCGGGATGATCCGCTCTTTCACGGTCATGGCCGGATCGGCCGGCGGCGCAAAACCCGCGGAGCTTGCCGGCGGTATCTCCGAGGCGTTGATAACGACCGCCACCGGATTGATTATCGCGATTCCCGTCCTGATTGCGTTCAATGCGCTCAAATCGTCGGTGGAAAACTTCGTAATGCTGGTCGAGGAGGCTGCAATCCACCTTGTCGATTCGCTTATTCTCGACACCGCAGCTCCGAAGGAGTAGGCCGGCGTGGGCCTTGGCAGAGACAACGGCGACAAGAGTGAGCTGAGACTCAATCTCTCACCGATGATTGACGTGGTGTTCCTCATTCTGATCTATTTCATCGTTTCGATGCAGATGGAGCCCTCGCTGGACAATATCATCAAACTCCCGCCCGTGCTCAATGCCGTAGAGCAGGACACCGCCCTGCTGCAGATATACGTGCTGCCCGCGAAAATCAAAGAGGGTGGACTTATCCAGAAGGATTCCACCGGATTGATTGCATTCTCGGACAAGGCCAGGCTGCCGTCCGACTGCCCCGTGTGTTCTCTGGCATTCAAGGATCAGCGTGGGATCTACATTCCCAATTCGCTTCTCAAGGGGCGGGATGGTGAGCCGGTGCCGGAGCTGCAGAAGGAGATGGCCGATGCCTATGGAGACCAGGCCAGGCCTCCGGCATTCAACTGTTCTCGTTGCGGTACGGAGATCAGCCCCTATCTGAAGCTTGACGAAATTCCCCGCGTTTTGAAGAAGAAGAAAAAAGAAGTCGTGGAGACGCTCGTTGAGAACGAGAACGTCAAGCGCAAGGAACGTGGTGACCAACCAATGAGCACCGAGGAGGTCGATGAGCTTGAGAAGAAGATGAAGCTGTTGATCAAAGGGGATGCGAAAGCCTTCTACGGGAGAATCCTGCAGGTGGTCAATATGGCAAAAGACACGGCCTGCGACATCCGCTCCTTCGCTTTCGTTACACTTCCCGAGTCGTCAAAGGTAGTCAAGGCCGATATGGAAAGAATCGAGGCGAAGCAGTAGTCCATGATCCGCTCCCGCATCAAGCAAAGCTCCGAGGTCGATCTGACACCGATGATCGACATCATTTTCCAGTTGATCATTTTCTTCATGGTGGTCATGGCCATTGCCGCCGTGTACGGCGTTGCGATCAAATTCCCCCCGCCGGGCAGCTCGCAGCGCGACCGCGACAAGAAGAAAGAAAAGAACATGATTGTTTACGTACAATCCGACTACATTGACGAGGGGCATACGCTGCTCCGTGACGGGATTCTGAAATTCAACGGCGAAGAGATTGCGCTGGGCCACTCCCGCGACAGCGCCGCCCGGGCCGAGGAACGGAAAAAGGGTTTTGAGTGGCTGGAATTCCGGATGCGGGAGTTTGTCAAGGAACAGGGATACGAGAAAGAAACGCTCATAATCCAGGGAGATATGAAAACGTACCATGGGAAGGTAATGCGGGTCATTGACTGCGCAAAGAAGATCAAGGCACCAAAGACGGACTCCACGGTTGTGACCGGGTTTTCTCTGGTCCCGCCGACAAAGTAGCCCTCCTTCGGGGGCATCCACCACATCTCCGGCGGACAATTCGCCTCCGGTAGTCCCGAACCATGCGGCACCCCGTCATCAACCAGCCTCGAAAGCCGCGACAAAGGCGAATCCCGGCGGCCCTGACTGTCGGCGTCATGATGGTCGTGCTGGGGGTGGTTCTTTTCCTTCTTCGAGAAACCAACAGAGGACTCCCTGCGAGGAAGCCGTCGTTCGACCCCGATGCGGTTGTCCGCGTGTTCGATATCAGCAGGGTGTATCGTATCCGCCGCAACGGCGCACCGTCGGGCGAGTTGTGGTTTGCCTGCGCCGAAGGTATCCGCATGCTCGATCCGGCCACGTCGGAGTGGACCCGCTACGGTCTCGACCACGGGTTGCCGGGCGAGACGATCTCGGATATATGCTTTGCCGGCGGGACGGTTTGGGCGGGGACATGGAATGGACCGGCGCGGCTGGACGGAGCCGACTCGACATTCCGTCCGGCGGTTCTGCCTTCCGGTACCGCGAGTCGGCGTGTCCTGGCAATCGCCTGGATACCCGGGGCAGGCGTATTCTTTTCCATCGACGGAGAAGGGCTCTTCCGAGTCCCCCCGAATGACTCGACCGCCGCCAGGGTAACGGCGGCAGGACTCAAGACCGCCGACCGGATTACGTGTCTGAAAGAGGTAGACGGGGCGCTGGTGGCGGGGGCCGAAGGAGGACGCCTGCTGAAATACGACCCTGTTGCGGGGACGATTCACGAAATTCCCCGGCTGCGAACAAAGACGCCAAAGACTCTCCTGTGGGATGTTCTGCGGCATAACGGTCGGCTCTGGGCGGCAACATCCGACGACGGGCTGTGGGTCGGGGGAGGAGAGTCCGATACGTTGAAACCCGTGCCGGGGTTTCCCGCAAAGGGGGCGTATTGTTTTGCGGAAGAGAGCGACGGGTTCTGGTGTGGAACGCCGTTTGGGCTGTGGCGCTACCACGACGAGGGGGAAGTCTGGGTGCAGATGGTGCACCCCGCGGCCGAGGAGCCAACCGATTTTCAGGTCTTTACACTCGCAAACACGGCCGACATGCTGTGGTACGGAAGCATGGACCTGGGGGCCGGGTTTCTCAACAAAATACGGATCGACTGGGTTCCGATGCGGGCGGGGTTGTCCAATCCCTACGTGGGAGCATTCGCGGCCGACGATTCGCTGTGCTGGGCCGCCTATTCCTATCAGGGCGGCTATGTCGACGAGTTTCGCGTGGCCGACGTCCAGTACGAGCGCAACTACGGCAGGGCAAGCGGGATCGGCGACCCTCGCATCCAGGTACTGCGCCGAGAGGAGCGCCGGCTCTACTACGGGGGGTACGAGGGATTCGGATATCGGGACATAACAAGTCCGACAGTGCGACACTTCGATACTGATGCGGGACTTCCACACGGGGACGTTGCCGATATTCTCATTATGTCGCCTCCCCCTCACTATCTGGCCACACTCAACGGTATCGTGGCGTACTTCCCCCGCAACGATTCGTTCGCTGTTCTCGCCAACACCGAGAGGCACCGCGTGACGTCAATAGCTCCGCGGGGCGATTCCTTGTGGTACGGGACGCTTGCGGAGGGGCTGCGGGTATACAACAGGGGGACGGAACGAATTGATTCGGTGTACCTTCGCGCGACACAACGCGTAATGGGGCTGGCCCATATTGACCTTGACGACGGCGGGGAAGCAATTTGCGTCGGAACCAAAACGTCCGGTTGCCATATTGTGGATTGCCGTAGCGGGGAGCTTCGGAAGCTGGAGGGTTTTGCGGCCTCGAAGGGGCAGGCGAACCGCCGAAGCCACGACATCATGACCCTGCGGGGAATTGACGGCCGTGTGTGGCTGGGAACGAGAAATGCCGGCTGCTTCGTGTTTGATCCCGCCGGTGCGCAATGGTATCATCTGGGCTACTACGACGGGCTCGTGAGCGATCGGGTCGGGGCCCTGTACGCTACGCGACGCTACGTGTGGATCGGCTGCTACGGCGGCTTCAATCGCATCGAAAAGAAGTATCTTGCGAGCAAATGGGGGTGGCCGGAAGCAGCTCAACCTTCCGGCACGGAGTCGGACACGAGCGAAAGGAAGGGGCGATGAGTTGGTGGATTCGAGCGGCGGGAACGGCGGCGACGGTGGTTCTGGCGGGTGTCGCCGATGTCGGGGCCCAACGGAATCTGACAGCCGGTCTTCAGGCTCTTCGCGGAGGAGACCCGGTACGGGCCGTGTCCCTGCTGGAAAGGGCGTTGCGGGAAGATACAACCTCATTCAAAGCGACCATGGGACTGGGCAATGCTTATCTGAAGCTCAAAGAGCTTGACAAAGCCGAAACGTTTCTGAGAAGAGCGATCGACCTCGATCCCTCACATGTTGGAGCGCGCGCGAACCTGGCCAACGTCTATTCGGAACGAGGCGAACGGGACAAGGCAATCGAGACCTACGAGCAGCTCACCAGCCTCAAACCCCGGAACGCCGAACTTTTGTACAATCTCGGTATGCTCTACTATGCCGAAGGCCTTCCTCAAAAGGCACATGAACACGTCGACCGCGCCATCGCCGGGAATTCCTCCGAGCCGCGATACTACGTGGCCAAGGCAAAAATCTACGGGCTTCAGGGGCGCACCGAAGAGGCCCTGGATGTGTGTGCCACCGCACTGGCATTTGGGCCGAAATCGGCGGAGGTGCTTACGGCAACGGCGAACGTGCACCTTGAGCTGGGGCGCTACGATGAAGCCGAGAAGTATCTTCGCCGTGCGCTGAAGTACGAGCCGGATTCATGGGAAGCGCAGGGTGAGCTTGGTGTGGTCTATGAAATTCAAGGGAGGCTGGATGAAGCGGTGTACCGCTATTTTCGGGCTCTGAAGGCCAATCCTCGAAGTGAAAAGTACCTCGCCGGGCTGGCATCCTCCTTTGTCAAGAAAGGCGACTACGAAGCGGCAATACGCCATTACCGGAGGCTCACGGCACTTCGGCCCCATTCGCCGTCGGCACACGGCGAGCTGGGCACGGCGCTCTTCAAAAGCGGCGACTACCGGGGTGCGGCGGGCGAGCTGGAGACGGCGCTGGAGATTCGTCCCGGCCGCGCGCGGTACCTGACGGTGCTGGGTGAATCGTATCTGGCGCTTGACAGGCTCCAGGCTGCCGGGGAATGCTTCGAGAAGGTGCTGAAAACCGACGCGGACAATACGACGGCACGTCTGCGATCCGGCGAGATTGCGTTACGGAAAGGGGAACTGGGCAGGGCGGAGAAGTATCTCCGGGGCGTAGTGGCTCTGGACCCGGCGAATACGGAGGCGTTGTACCACCTCGGGATGCTGGAGTTGACAAAAAAGCAGTACGGCGAAGCACGGCGTTTCTTTGACGAACTCCGATCGCTGGCCGGCGCAGAACCGAACGTATTCTACGGCCTTGGTCGGTTGGCGGGCGCTGAAGGGGACGTGAGGGAGGCAATCACCAATCTGGAAAAGACACTGGAACTCGATGAGAAGCACCTTGAGGCGCGGTGGGAGCTGGCGAAGATCTACGACCGGGTCGGCGACAAGGAACAGGCATATCGGGAGTTGCAAAGAATCCTTGAAATCGACCGGGACTTCCGGCTGCGCGAGGAGATCGTGAGGCGGCTGGAGGAGCTTCGCCGGGACGGCGTTGGAGAGGATGAAGAGTGGCGCAACTATTGACCGGCAGCGACCGCCGGGGCGGATGCAGGATCAACTATCATTCAGCAGCGGCTTGAGGTAGGCGCCCGTAATGGAGGCCGGATTGGCCCCCAGTTCTTCCGGCGTTCCCGCGGCGACAATCGTCCCTCCCTCGTCTCCACCCTCCGGCCCGAGATCGATGATGTGGTCGGCGCACTTGATCACATCGAGATTGTGTTCGATCACGATCACCGTATTGCCCTTGTCCACCAGTTCGGATACCAGCGCCATAAGCATGCGAATGTCCTCGAAATGAAGGCCTGTCGTGGGCTCATCGAGGATATAGAGCGTTTTCCCGGTGGAGCGTTTCGAGAGTTCCGCCGCCAACTTGATCCGCTGGGCTTCCCCTCCGGAGAGGGTGGTCGCGCGGCGTCCCAGATGAAGGTAGCCCAGGCCCACACGGGACAGTACCGAAAGCTTTGACTTGACGGCGGGGATGCGGTCGAAAAAACTCAGCGCTTCGTCGACGGTCATGTTCAGCACGTCGGCGATGGTCTTTCCCTTGTACGCAACCTCCAGCGTCTCCCGGTTGTATCGTGACCCGCCGCAGGCTTCACACCGAACGTAGACATCGGGCAGGAAGTGCATTTCGATGCGTATGACACCGTCACCCTGGCACGCCTCACATCGTCCGCCCTTGACATTGAACGTGAAACGTCCCGCCGAGTATCCCCGCATCCTGCTTTCGGGCAGCGACGCGAACAGGGAGCGGATCGGGTCGAATATCTTGGTGTATGTCGCGGGGTTTGACCGGGGTGTGCGACCGATGGGAGACTGGTCGATGTCGATAACCTTGTCAAGTTCACGAGCGTTGGTCAGGGAACCGAAAGGGAGCACGTCGCGCTTCGAGCCGTAGAGGCTTCGACAGAGGGCGGGATAGAGTGTCTGGTTGACCAGCGAACTCTTCCCGGAGCCCGAAACGCCCGTCACGCACACAAGTTTACCCAGCGGCACCGCAACGGTGATTCCTTTGAGATTGTGCCCCGTAGCGTTCTTGAGCCTTATCACGGTGGCCGATCCCCGGCGGCGCCGACGAGGGAGCGGAACGGCTTTGCGGCCCGCCAGATACGCACCGGTGAGTGATGTGGGGTGAGCCCTGATCCGTCGGGGCGGTCCCGCTGCAACGATACGGCCTCCGCCGACCCCCGCGCCGGGGCCCATATCCAACACATGATCGGCGGCTTCGATCGTTTCGCGGTCATGCTCTATCACCACGACGGTATTACCCAGATCCCGCAAAGCATTCAGTGTTTCGAGCAGACGATGGTTGTCGCGCGGGTGGAGGCCGATACTGGGCTCGTCGAGCAGATATATGACGCCGGAGAGGCGGGAGCCGATCTGGGTTGCCAGGCGAATCCTCTGACTTTCTCCACCGGAGAGCGACGTAGCGCCTCTGTCCAGAGAAAGGTACGAGAGCCCTACGTTGGTCAGGAACTGAAACCGTTCCCGGACCTCATCCAGAACTCTGCGCGCGATTTCCCGGGAGTTCTCGGAAAGCTTCAGGTCCCGGACCGCCTCGGCGGCTTTCCCGATAGGCATTGCCGAAATGTCTGCGATAGTGTAAGGGCCGATACGGACGGCGAGACTTTCCTTCCGAAGCCTTGTTCCACGGCACTCAGGGCACGTGCGCCGGCTCATGAATCCTTCGATCCATTGTCGGATGTCTTCGGACGAGGAGTCCTTGTAACGTCGAAGGAGATTCGGGATGACTCCCTCGAAGGGCCGTGTGAAATGCCCTTTTCCTTCACGGCTGCGCGCCTCCCAGCTCATTCTGACCTTCTCGCTGCCGCTTCCGTGGAGAATGATGCCCTGATGGCGGTCCGGAAGCTTTGCGAAAGGGCGATCTACGGCAATATCAAAATGCCGGCACACGGAATCGAGAATCTGGCGGCTCCAGCTTCCGGTTGTCGTCGCGGCGTTCCAGGGAACGATCGCTCCTTCCCGGAGCGACTTGCCCGTATCGGGTACGACCAGTTCCGGGTCAATCTCCAGCAGATGCCCCAGGCCCTTGCATTCCGGACATGCTCCAAAGGGGCTGTTGAAAGAGAACATCCGCGGTGAGAGTTCCTCGTAGGCGACACCACAGTCGGCACAGGTGAGCATCTCCGAGAATCGAAGCGTTTCCCCGCCAACCACATCGATGATGACCGACGAATCGGGGCTGAGCTTCAATGCCGTCTCCAGCGACTCGGTGACCCTGTTGCGAAGACCGGGACCGTGAGAAAGGCGGTCCACGACCACTTCGATCGAGTGCTTCTTCTGCTTTTCCGGGCGAAGCTCCTCGTCGAGTCCGTACACCCGACCGTCGATTCTGACCCTGACGTAGCCGTCCTTCCGAAGTCGCTCAAACAGCTCGCGATATTCTCCTTTCCGCCGTGAGACCAGGGGTGCAAGAATTTGATACCGGGTTTTGTCCGGCAAGGCCATGACGCTGTCGGCGATCTCCTGCACCGTCTGCCGCGTGATCGGCTTGCCGCACGAGTAACACGTGGGCGTGCCGACCCGGGCGAAAAGGAGGCGCAGATAATCGTGAATTTCGGTGACCGTACCGACCGTCGAGCGGGGGTTGTGTCCGCTGGTTTTCTGCCGGATGCAGATGGCCGGCGAGAGTCCGTCGATTGAGTCGACATCCGCTTTCTCCATGACACCCAGAAACTGACGGGCATAGGCCGAAAGCGATTCAACGTAGCGCCGACGGCCTTCGGAGTAAAGCGTGTCGATAGCCAGGGAGGACTTCCCCGAGCCCGACAGTCCCGTGACAACGGTGAGCCGATTCCGGGGTATCACCACCTCGATATTCTTCAGGTTGTGCTCCCGTGCTCCCTTGATGACAATGTCGGAGGTGTGCATGATGCCCGGTCGTGCGGGAGAATGAGTCAGTCGGAGGCAGCCGTCTTCAGCAGCTCACGATGGTAGTCGATCCAGGACCGCTGAACCCCTTCGGCGAGCTTGGTCCGGTCAAACGGTTTGAAATAGAAAGGACACCGCATGCTTCGGTTTATCTTGACGAGCGTATGCTTGGGGTTGTATCCGAAACCGGTCATGAGCGCTACCCGGCAGGCGGCTTCCCGACGGCGGAGTGTCGTCACGAATTCGTAGCCGTCCATGTCGGGCATGGCAATGTCGGTGAGCACGAGAAAATACTCGCGCCGTCCTACCTCTTCAAGCGCACGGAGGCTCGAAGATACAGAGGTAACGCTCCAGCCCAGGGATCCAAGAAAGATCCCCAGGAAGTCCAGCACATCTTCCTCGTCGTCAACAACCAGAATACGGTTGTTACTGATTTTTCTTGAAGAGTTCATCGGTTTTGTCGAGGAGTTCCTGTTTGCCGAACGGCTTGGTGATGTAGGCATCGGCTTTCATGACGTGGAGCCCGACCATTTCGTCGAAGCCCGCCGATTTGGCGGTGAGGATGGCGATGGGCACCTTTGAAAACTCCGGGTCCTTTCGTATCTGCTTGAACACCTGCCACCCGTCAATGTTGGGCATCAGAAGGTCAAGCAGAATTGCGTCGGGACGGTACTCCCGCACCTTCCGGAACGCTTCCCGCGGATCCAGAACCGTCCGCACCTCGTAATCACGGGTTTCAAGAACCAGCTTCACCAGGTCCGCAATGTCCCGTTCGTCTTCAACTACCAGGATTCTGCGTTTCATGACAGGGCTTCCTATCGTTTGAAGAACTCGGAAAACAGCCAGCTCCAGTAGCGCAGGCAAACGGCCAGGGCTGCCAACCCGGCCCCGCACCGAAGGCTCATCGTCAGGGTCCGGGAACCGCCGAGACCCGCGCCAAAACGCAATGTGTCAAGGGTAAACGCGGCGAATACCGTCGCCGAGGTTGCGTAGAGAACTCTGTAGTAGGGAAAAATCTTGAGAGCTTCGCCCAGCCGCCGGCTCAGATACGAAAGTACCAGCATGAGTGCAATGGCTGCGATGTCGTAGAGAAAGAGATAATCCCCGATGTGTGTCACGCTACTTTCGGACCCGTTTCATGGTGTAATAGAGGCTGACCGAATTCCATGCCGAAGCCACACCGCCGGCGCTTACCAGAAAGACCCGCAACAGAGTTAACGTGCTCGAATCCTCATGAAAAAGACCCAACGTAACCGCCAGCACCGCCCCGGCAATTGCCGCCCCGAGGAAGCCCGCCCGGGGAGAATGCTCTTTGAATTTCTGTTGATAGAACGTCGCGATAAGATAGCAGAACACGTTCAAACCTGCAACCAGGGCGGCGTAAGCGGCCAGGAGTGCCGCAACCGTGGGCGGAGGCGTAAGGCTCATGCTTTCTTACCGAATACGTTGACAAAGGCATCCTGGGGAGTGGAATGCGTGATCCCGCTCATGATCCCTTCGCGGCCGCTGAATTTCGCCTCGACCTCGATACCGTGGGAGGCAATCCGGAAGCAGCGGATGTCCTTGTGGTGATCACTTCCCCGCATTTTGAGTATGATAAGCGCTTTTTGTATTTCGCTGTCGATTTCGACGTAGCGCAACAGCCAGTAAGAGTCGACAATGAAAGGTATCTTGCTGGTGACGTGACTTACCTGCCCCAGCAGGCTGTCGTTTTCCCTGAGCAGCACCCCCGTGACTTCTTCACGTTTCAGCGAATTGACGAACTTCCGTTCGATGTCCCGAAGTTCGTATTCGTCGATTGAAAGTCCTTCGAAATGGGTCATACTGTCCACGGCCACGCGCTTGATTCCCATTTCCTCTATGAGAGAAACAAATTGCCCGTCGAGCTTCTCGATTTCGCTCAGGGTTGTCTGGGGGTCGGAGAAAATGATCTTCAGCATTCCTTCCGATTCCAGCTTCTTGAAATCCCAGCCGAACTGCATGGCATCATGGTAGTACTGTTGAGGGAATTCCTCGAAAGTGATGATCAGTCCGGGTTCCTTGTACTTCGTTATACCGTTGTATATGAACTGCATTGCCAGCGTGCTCTTTCCGGTACCGGGCGCACCTTCGATAAGGTTGGCGCTTCCGGGAAGAAACCCGCCCATCAGCATCTTGTCCAGCGGCTTGATCCCAAAAGGTATTCGAGGTTCTTTCTTCATACATACACCTTCTTCCGTGCAAAGTTGGCTCGAATGACAGTGCTCACGTAAAAATACGTACGATCACGGCCTTCTGTACATAGAGCCTGTTTTCGGCCTCGTCAAAAGCGATGCAGCGAGGCGAATCAAGTACTTCCCCCGTGATCTCCTCTCCCCGGTGCGCGGGCAGGCAGTGGGAAACCAGGGCCTCCGCGGGTGCCTCGGAGAGGAGGTTCTTGTTGACTTGATATGAAGCGAACGCCTTTTCGCGCCGGGATTTTTCCTGCTCCTGGCCCATGCTGGTCCAGACGTCGGTATAGATAATTGAGGCGTTCGCGACCGCCTCGCGAGGCTCTCGAACGATTTTAATCTCCGAGCCGGTGGAGGAAGCGATACGACGGCACTGCTCGACGGTTTCTTCCGGAGGAGCATAGCCGTCGGGACAGGCCAGGGTGAAGCTGTATCCCAGCCTGGCGCAGACAACCATGATCGACACACACACATTGTTGCCGTCGCCGACGAAAGCTGTGTTGATGTGTTTTTCGTCGGAAAGGTGCTCGCGTACCGTGAGGGCAAAGGCCAGCGCCTGGCACGGGTGGAACCGGTCGGTCAGGGCGTTGACCACCGGCGCCGAACACCTCCGGGCCAGCTCCTCCAGCGTCTCATGAGCGTACGTTCGAGCGACGATAAGATGAACCCAGCGGTCAAGGTTGCGCGCAACGTCGGCCACGGTCTCGCGCTTGCCGAGCTGGACCATGTGCGGCTCCAGATTAAGAGGGTGGCCGCCGAGTTCGTGAATGCCGGTTTCGAACGTGATTCGTGTTCGCAGTGAAGGCTTTTCAAAGAGTAAGACTCCCGTACGCCTGCTCAGCACCTGTGGCTCGTCGCAAAGACGACGCGCCTTGAGGTCGCGGGCAAGACGGAGCGTCTTATCTATCCGCTCCGAGGAGAAATCCATTAACGTGAGGAGATCTTTTCCCGTATCCATCAAACACCCCGGCACTGCGTGCCGACCTGTTCCTGTCGCGGAATGGAACCACAAGGATGTAAAATACATGTTTCTGCCCTCGCATGTAGATCCGGGGGGCGAAGAGCATGGCCCTGTTTACAGTCTACCCTGGCCGGCTTCGGGCACTCGCCCAAATTCAAACGTGTGTTGGTTGCGACGGATGCGATCAACTATATTTGCTTTGTCAAACGACTGCGTTCGTCGATTCCATCAACTGACTGTTTCGGAGGGGAGGTACGCCAACACAATACCGAAGGTGCATGCAACACACTGTCGAAATGAGAGTTACGGAGATACACTGAGTCCGTAACATGAAAACACGATCTCAGGATGACATCTCCGAGACCGCACATGCAAGCGAGGAGGCGTCCAGGTGGAAATCACAGAAGTACGCATCAGCCTGAGAGACGAAGACAAGCTCAAAGCTTTCGCCAGCATCACGTTTGACGATTGCTTTGTTGTCAGGGGCTTGAAGGTGATAAACGGTTCCGAAGGGTACTTCGTGTCGATGCCCAGTAGGAAGCACAAGGACGGCACCTACCATGACATTGCACACCCGATCAACAACGAGATGAGGAAGAGAATCGAGGATGAGGTGCTTGATGCATTCGAGAACGCCGTGAACGGGCGGCATGCAACGGAGCAGGCGGCAAAGGTGACGATGGAATCCGGGGGAGGAGATTTCAACGGCCGGAGGGGTGTCTCCGGCTGACCCTTGAGCTTTTCGTCGAACGCAATCGAAGGGGCGTTCACCGCTCGAACGGCGAACGCCCCGTTTCTTTGAGTGAATTGGGATGGTGCCTTTGTGTTTGCTGGAGAGCATGTGCTATTTTATAAGATTTCGCGTCTACGGAACAGGCCCGGTGGGGCGTCGACAAGCGGTAAGTCACATGGTTTTGGTCCATGTATTCGGAGGTTCGAATCCTCCCGCCCCAGCCATAACCCCCGATTCGGAAGAAAAGGCGGGGAAGCAGGCCCCGGAGGCTGATATCCGTGAGCGACAACGGTAACGCCATACAGTAGGAGGATTGACGGTGGATATCATCAAACTTACAACCCGTCCGCGAGCCAACCCCGGTAAAGCCGGTGCGCGAGCGGCACGTACCCAGGGCTGGATCCCGGCGGTGTACTACGGAAGAGGACGGGAAACGAAGAGCCTGGAAGTCAGCGGACACGATTTCTGGAAGCTGATGCGTGACAGGAAGTTATCCCATCTGGTCGATATCGGCATCTCGGGGGAAAAGGATTCCGTGGCAATCATCAAGGAGGTCCAGAGGGATGTTTTGAAAAAGGACGGGGTCCTTCACGTTGACTTCCAGCATGTCTCCATGGACGAGAAGATCACGGTTCGTATACCGGTTCATATCAACGGTGTACCGGTGGGTGTGAAGGACGGCGGCGGCATTCTGGGCCATCCGGTGCGGGAGATTCTCGTGGAGTGTTTTCCCATGAACATACCGGAGAGGGTTGATGTTGATGTTTCCGAGCTTCAGATCGGAGATTCGATTCATGTCAGGGACCTCAGCGTTGTGGACGCGGAGATAAAGGACTCGCCCGATGAAGTTGTTGCTACGGTCTCGCCGCCTGTGAAAGAGGAAGAGCCGGTGGTAGAGGCAGCCGAAGGTGGAGAGGGCGAGGAGGGTGCTGAAGGTGGTGAAGGGGAAGGAGAGCAGCAGGAGAAAGAAGCCGACGCTTCACAGGAACAGTGATCGCAATGCTACACGTGTTTGCGCCTGGTGGACGGTGTGTGGCTGGTTGATTGGATAGCGCGGCGACCCGCGCTTCCTGCATCCGTGCAGTGGCTTCTTTTCGGGATCGGCAATCCCGGCGGGCGCTACCGGTACACTCGTCACAACGCCGGTTTTATGGTAATCGACGAGGTTTCGAGGAGGCTTTGCCGGGCCTCCCGCATCCGGGAAGTTGATCGGGCAAGGGTTTGCTGGGGCACTACCCCGAAGGGGTACTCGGTCGTGTGCGCCAAACCGCTAACGTTCGTCAACTGCTCCGGCGAATCTTTCGAGTTGCTGACAAAGCGGTGGAGGTTGGAGCCGAGACAGTGCCTGGTTGTCGTCGACGACTTTCATCTTCCGGTGGGCACGCTTCGGATCAGGGGCGGTGGCTCCGACGGCGGCCACAGGGGGCTTCAGTCGATTGCGGAGAAAAGCGGTACCACTATCCCCCGCCTGAGGGTAGGTATCGGTCCGGTGCCGGCGGGGATAAGGACTGTGGATTTTGTTCTCGGCCGGTTTGGTCCCGAAGAAAAGGCGGCTTTCGGAACAAGTGTCTCCAAAGCGGCTGATGCCGTGTTGACCTGCATCGAAGGTGGGCTGAATGCGGCGATGAATTCCTATAACGGGTAGATGGAAGCATGGTTGTAAGGTGTCGGTGTAATATCGAGCGGGCACGCGGTCGAAGAGCAGAAGAGCCGGCATCGAATACAGCGACTGTCCCTATCCCAATCCTGCCCGGTTGTTCACGCGGCCGGGCCACTTGACCAAAGGAGGTTTGGCGTGATACGACCTTACGAGACGACGGTAGTCTTTGACGGGAGTCTCGGCGACGATGTCCTGGCGAAGGAGCGTGAGAACGTCGAGAAGATCCTCAGCGAAAACGGCGAGGTGCAGCGGGCCGAGGTGTGGGGCAAGCGAAAACTCGCCTATCCCATCCGAAAGAAAGTTTCGGGCTACTACTGCCTTTTCTTTCACAAGGCCGAAGGTGACGTCAACGGCAGGCTGAAAGCCGCGCTGAGGCTGAACCAGCATGTGCTGCGGTATCTTACCGTGGTTGCCGAGAAAGAGGCTGCGCCGGAGAAGTCGGGGCAGGAGAGCACGGAGCAGGCCACCGCGGAAGCTTCGGGTGAGTCCGGGGGGGCGGTCGGCGACAACGATACCGGGACTGAGCGGTCAGAGAAAACCGACGAACAGGAGAAGCCCGCCGAGAAACAGGAGGATGCTGATAATGCCTAGAAAATTAAAACCACGATCACGAAGAACCTGCTGGTTTGATGAGAATGCCGCGCGGCCTGACTACAAACAACCGGATGTTTTGCGGAGGTTCATTACCGACAGGGGAAAGATCCTTCCGCGAAGAACGACGGCGGTGTGCGCGAAACACCAGCGAAGCCTGGCGCGGGCAATCAAGCGAGCCCGGCACCTGGCGTTGCTTCCGTTTGTTGCGGAGAACATTCATCGATAGCCTTCAGGCTCGTGGTAGAGCCGTCTGAGGGAATACCGGGCCGAAAAAGGAGAGGATTCATGGAAGTGATTCTGAAAAAGGACCACGCGACCGTCGGGAAGGCCATGGATGTGGTTGTTGTGAAGGACGGTTACGCGCGCAACTATCTTATCCCCCGCGGGATTGCCGTGCCGGCGACCGAAGGCAACAGGAGGGCCGTGGAGGAGGCACAGCGCCTGGCTGAGAGACGCTCGGAGAAGAAGAGCGCCGCTGCGCGGGCCCTCGCGGCGAAGATCGCGAAAGTTCCCTGCACGATTAAAGTGAACGTGGGAGAGGACGACAAGATGTTCGGCTCCGTGGGAACGTCGGACATTGCGGAGTTCCTCGGTAAGGAAGGCTTCGAAATCGATCGCCATGCGGTTATGCTCAAGGAGCCGATCAAGGAACTCGGAGTCTACGACGTCCCGATTCAGCTTTTCAAGGATGTGAGGGCGTCGCTGAACGTGTGGGTGGTCAAAGACGAATCGAGCTGATTCTCCACGGAGGTGGCACATGAAACTCAGGGGATGCTTTGTTGCTCTGGTTACGCCTTTCCTGCCGGACGGAACCATTGACGAGGAGGGGTTTCGGGCGAATATCGAATTCCTGATAGAGCGCGGCATTGCCGGCATCGTGCCCTGCGGTACTACGGGAGAGTCCGCAACCTTGTCGTGGGAAGAGCACAATCGGGTCGTGGACATAGCACTGCAGCAGGCCGCGGGTCGTGTGAAGGTAATTGCCGGTGCCGGCTCAAACAGCACCAGGGAGTCGGTTGAAGCGGCTCGTCATGCGCAGGAGCGGGGCGCCGATGCAATCCTGTGCATTACACCCTATTACAACAAGCCGCCGCAGGAAGGGCTCTATCAACATTATCGACACATAGCCACTGAAGTGAATGTGCCGGTGGTTGTCTACAATGTTCCCGGTCGAACGGGAGTCAACATCACGCCCGAAACACTGCAGCGGCTCTGCGAATTCGACAATATTATTGCGGTCAAGGAGGCAAGCGGTAATCTCGAACAGGTTTCCGAGATTCACCGGCGATGCGGGGAGCGGCTCTCGATCCTCTCCGGGGAGGATGCGCTGACGTTGCAGATTCTCTCCTGTGGGGGGCGGGGCGTGATATCCGTGGTCGCCAATATTCTCCCCGACCGCATGAGTGCGATGATAGAGGCCTTTGCCGGGAGTGATACGGCGGAGGCACTCAAGATTCACGAAGAGCTGGTTCCCGTGGCCGAAGCAATGTTTTTCGAGACCAACCCGATACCGGTGAAGACGGCCATGAATCACCTGGGCCACCACGGTGGCGGCTTCCGGCTGCCGCTGGTTCACATGGCGCCGGGCAATAAGGAGAAGCTCATCACCGTACTCAAAGAGAGTAAGGTGCCTTCACGAAAGTAGTCCGGCGGTTTGATGCCCACAAACGTAATCATTATTGGTGCTCTGGGACGTATGGGCAGGGAGATCGGCCGCATTGTCCACGGGGACGATGCCGTGAGGATCGCGGGAGCCGTTGAGAGGGCGGACCATCCGGAAACGGGAGAGGATTATGGTTCGTTGATGGGTTTCGGCGAAATGGGGGTCCGGGTCGAAAGTACAATTGATTCCGGGACGGTCGGTGGTGCCGTGGCGGTGAGTTTCACGACGGCTGAAACACTCGATTCGGTGCTTGATCAGGTCCGGGCCTCGCCGCTGCCGATAGTTGTGGGAACCACCGCCCTGAGCGCGGCTCAGCACTCCAGGGTTGCGGATCTCGCCCGTCGGGTGCCGGTGGTATGCAGCCCCAACATGAGCCTGGGAGTGAACCTCCTTTTTGCCCTCACCGAGATTGCCGCACGTCGCCTGAAAGACGAATTCGACATTGAAATTGTCGAAGCCCATCATCGGCACAAGAAGGATTCTCCGAGCGGCACGGCAAGGAAGCTGGGAGAAATCGCCGCTTCCGCGCTGGGGCGGGAATACGATTCGGCCGTACGCCACGGGCGTCACGGCTCCGGCACGGAAAGAACGACCGGGGAGATCGGAATGCACGCGGTGCGGGGAGGCGAGATCGTGGGTGATCATACCGTGCTTTTTGCCGGGGCCGCGGAGCGTCTTGAGCTGCGGCATTCGGCGCAGAACCGCTCCACCTTTGCCCGGGGAGCGGTTGCCGCGGCAAAATGGGTTGCGGAGAAGGAGCCGGGACTTTATTCTATGAAGGACGTGCTGGAGTTGTAGGCCTTCCCACGGCTGCCGGCGCTACAGCCTGGAGAGCAGTTCCATGAAACAGTCTACACCCGTTGTGTTGATCGCGACACTTCTTTTCTTCACGGTATCCTCCGCGGCTTCGGAGTCGCGGGACAGCGAGGCCTTCGACTACCGGGAACACCCTTTCGCCGTCACCTCGCCGGGCCATTACCTGCAACTTGCTCAGCTCGAGGAAGAAGAGGAAGAGGTGGTGGAGGACCTGTTGAGCGAGGAGGGAGCGGCCGCGGTCGAACCTCCGCCGGTGGAAAATGCGGAGGATGGGGAAGCGGCTCCGGAAGCGGAGGGCGAGAGCAAGCGGAATGAAGAGCAGGAAGTGGACGAGGATACGGTTGAGGCTTCGCCTGAGCGTGCGACCGAAACTGAAGAAGCTCCGGAAGAGGCTGTGGGCGTGGATGAATTCGATCTGCTTATCGAGGAAGGTGAGGACGAGATAGTGGAAGAGGAGCCCGCGGCGGAAGCGGTGGTGGAGAGCGTGGAGGACACGGCCGATTCGATTTCCGAAATGCCGGAGCCGGAGGTGGTGGAAGCACAGGCCGATACGGGGGCTTCCGGGGTGATTGTTGAGGAAGAAGAGGCGGAGCTGGTGGTGCCCGCCGGGGATGTACCTCAGCAGGAGACGATCGATTCCACGGAACCGCCTGTCGTGGAGGCTGCCAGGATCGAGGATACCCGGGCGATAAACTTCGCTCAGAACCTCGAGGACTATCGCTCGCCGAAGCTGGCGATGCTGCTTTCCCTGCTCGTGCCCGGCGCCGGCCAGGCCTATGCCAAATCATACTGGAAAACAGCGCTCTTCGGCGTCGTGGAAGCAGCCGTGATCGGTGTGAGTGTTGCTTACTACCGCAAGGGGGCGAATTTCAACAGGCGGGCACGGGCCCATGCCGACACGGCCTACTCCGACAGCCTGTTCCGGGCCTACTACCGGAATCTGTGGAAGGGTGTCCACGACTACGCGCAACGCTGGGTTGATGCGGACCCGGACGAGTACGCCGATTCCGTGCTCAACACCGAGATCTTCGCCTTTTACGGGGAAGACGGGGAGCCGCTGGATACAACCTATCTCCGCAGGCAATTCCGGAAGAAATCCGATGAATTCTACGCGCTGATCGAGGACGACCTCCTTATTCAGGGGTGGAAAGATGTCTGGGAGAATCCCAATGACCACAATCCGGTGCTCGATCCGGAACTCGTGGCTCAAAAAGTTGAGGACACGGTATACGCCTCGGGCGATACGGTCATTGTGACGACGCAGAGTTTTGACGACATTCCATACAAGTATACCCGGTCGATAGACGAAGAATCAGACAAAATGAACGACGTAAACCGTTACGGTTTCTCGGATTACTACGATATCTATCGGGGATTGATTCGGAAGAAAAACAGCAATTACCGCACGGCGGGACATGTGCTCTACGTGATGCTGGTGAACCATATTGCAAGCGCGATCGATGCGGGGATCAGCGCCAAGGCCCACAATGCGCGACTTCTGAACAAGCAGAGTTTCTGGCGCAGAATCCACATCGAACAGCAATGGGTGAATACGGGGGACGACCTTGTGCCCGGGATCGCGCTGGGAGTGAGTTTCTGAGCGTGATACGTCCAACCTTTTTATCCCGGCTGTGCGTCGCGGTTGCCGTGCCGGCGGCGGTTGCCGTGGCTCAAGTGGAAGTTGAAGAAGAGGTTGTCACCGACAGTGTCGACGTCTTCGCGTACGAGGAACCGGAGAAGTCGGGGGCTCCCGCCATGCTTGCTTCCCTGGCTCTGCCCGGTCTGGGGCACCAGTATCTTGAAAAGCCGAACCGGGCGCTTACCTATTTCACGTTCGAGGCAATCTTTATCTACGGGCTTGCATACTCGGCACGATACTCACGTCGTCTCATGAAGGATTCCAGGGCGTACGCGGGGACGTATGCCGATGTACGGGGCGGGGAGGGTGCCGACACGTACTTCTGGCAGAATGTCGGCCGGTTCATGGATTCACGGGAGTACAACCGGGTGTTGGAGCTTAACCGCACCGAGGACATCGAGGATCGCAAATACGTGGGGGACAACCTGCAATGGCGATGGGCGAATGACTCCCTGCGGGAGGAATACAACGAAATCCGCGGACGGGCGACGGGTTTCCAGGTAGCTTCGAATTTTTTCATCGCCGCCATGGTTCTCAACCGGGTCGTGGCGTTTATCGATGCCCGTGCCTCATCGAGACCCAGGGCCATACGGAGCACGTCACTGCACTTCCACCCTCGTCTTGGAAGGGACGACGCGCCGTCGCTGGGAATGGTGCTCACCAGACGCTTCTGAGTGCGTCGGACTGCAGGCACATGGAAAAGGACGCGATTCGTCGGTTGCTTGAGCAGGTTCGCCGCGGAGATGTGGCGGTGCGGGAGGCCATGGAGGCACTGCATGAGCTGCCCTTCAGCGATCTGGGATACGCCAAAGTCGATCATCATCGATCCGTCCGCAAGGGATCACCCGAAGTTATCTTCTGTCAGGGCAAATCGGTCGACGATGTGCTCGGTATTGTCTCGCAGCAGCGCACCGGGGGTGAGACGGTGTTCGGCACGCGCGCATCGGAGAACATCCTTGCCGCTGTAACCGAAAGGTTTCCCGATACCGAATCAAATCGGGTCGCCCGCTGCTTCTGGCGCAAGTCACGGGGGTGGAAAAAGAAGCCGAAGGCGCGCCGGCGGGGAACCGTCGTGGTCGCGTCGGGCGGGACATCGGATGCCCCGGTGGCCGAAGAGGCGCGCGTTACCGTGGAGCTGCTCGGGCATGAGTGCACGGCGCTGCACGACGTCGGGGTGGCCGGGATACACAGACTCTTTGCTTTCAAGAAAGAGCTTCGGGAGGCCGGCGTGGTGATTGCCGTGGCCGGCATGGAGGGCGCGTTGCCGTCGGTGATTGCCGGCTACGTTTCCTGCCCCGTTATCGGCGTGCCGACCAGTGTCGGATACGGATCCCACCTTGGCGGAATGGTGCCGCTGTTTGCAATGCTCAACTCCTGTGCAAGCGGCCTGTGCGTAGTGAATATCGACAACGGCTTCGGCGCGGGCTATGCCGCGACTCTCATGAACGCACGATAGTCAGGTGCCCTCGGCCGAAACGGGCGCCGGCGTGAATTCCGAGAGCTCGCAAGCTCAGCGCGCGGGGATTCGTACTTCAAACATCACGGGCCAGCATTTCCCGGTCAGAAAAAAGGTGCCGGTCCGAGGGCGGTAGGCAATGCCGTTGAGCACTTTGCTTCTATCAGCCACGTCGGCCTTCTCGAGCAAGAGCGAGCAGTCGATGGTTCTCAGTACCGTTCCGGTTGCGGGGTCGATCTCAAAGACAAACGTGCTGTGCCACACGTTGGCATAGAGTCTCCCGTTTACCCATTCCAGCTCGTTGAGCTGCGTGAGCCGGTTGCCGCGAAAGGTTACCGGAATGACGCCGACTCTTTTGAATGAGTTGTCCCGCAGGGTCAACGTGTCGGTGCCGTTGCTCATGATGAACCGGGTATCGTCGCGGGTCAATCCCCACCCTTCTCCCTTGTAGTGGAATACGCCGACGGATTCAAGGTCGGCGATGTCGTAGCGCACGGCAACACCGCTTTTCCACGTGAGCTGCACGAGGGTTGTGGCGTGAAGCGCAAGCCCCTCGGCGAACACCCCGTCCACGGCACGTTGAGCCGTCACCTCTCCGGTTGCGGGGTCGACCACTCGAAGGGAGGATTTACCTACAACCCCTGTGCTTTCGTAGAGGTTGCCGTCCCAATAGAGTAGCCCCTGGGTAAACGCGGACGTGTCGTGGGGAAGGGTGCGGACAACCACCGGTGTGACGCTGGGAAGCGGCCCGGGGGAATCGCCGGATTCGCGATCGGAGGATTTCCGGTCGCAACTGCCCGCTGTCAGGCCCGCACACACCAGCCAGGCGCATAATCTGCTGCCGGGGTTCACGGTGATCTTTCCGCCACAGGGCGCTGCCTACTCTCCGATTATCTTTATCAGCACCCGCTTGGCCCGCTTGCCGTCAAACTCGCCGTAGAACACCTGTTCCCACGGGCCCAGATCGAGTTTGCCGTCGGTAATCGCCACAACGACTTCCCTTCCCATTATCTGCCGTTTCAGGTGAGCATCGGCATTGTCTTCGTACCCGTTGTGCCGGTACTTGCTGACCGGCTCATGCGGTGCAAGGTTTTCGAGCCACTCGTCGTAGTCGTTAAGCAACCCCTGCTCGTCGTCGTTGATATACACCGAGGCGGTAATATGCATGGCATTTACCAGACACAGTCCGTCCTTGACCTTGCTGCGCTTGACCGCCTCTTCCACTTTCGGGGTAATGTTGATGTAATCACGACGCGTGGGAATGTTGAATGTCAGTGTGTCGCGATAGGATCTCATAGGCCCATACCTTTCATTTTCCGGTTTAACTCATCGAAGCGCTCCTCAAACCCGGGCTTGCCGAGAAGAGCGAACATGTTTTTCTTGTACGCTTCCACCCCGGGCTGGTTGAAGGGGTTTACGCGAAGGAGATATCCGGAGAGAGCTATTGCTTTTTCGAAAAAGTAAAAGAAGTGTCCCAGGGATCGTTCTGTTCGGTCGGCGAGCCGGATTGTCGAGACCGGAACGCCGCCGTCAAGATGCGCCAGCAGGGTGCCGTTGCATGCCTGGTTGTTGATTTCTTCAAGACTCTTGCCCGCCAGATAATTCAGCCCGTCCTCGTTGTCGGAAAACGCCGGCACACTGAGCGATTTTCGCGTGGAGGAGAGAACGAGCAGGGTCTCAAAGACATTTCGTAATCCTTCCTGCATCCATTGCCCCACCGAGTGAAGATCGGTCGTGTAATCCAGCACCGTGGGAAACAGCCCCGTGAGCTGCTTTCCTTCGCTTTCGCCGGCAAGCTGTTTCCACCATTCTCCCAGGTAGTGAAGGTGAGGCTGGAAGGTCGCCATGACTTCGATAACCAGGCCCCGACGAAAGAGGATGTTGCGGTTGACGGCATAGCGGGCAGCGGGGTTTCCCTCGAGTTCGGCGCCTGTGCATTGCTTCGCCGCCTCGGCGGCGCCCGAAAGAAGATCTTCGATATTGATCCCAGCAAAGGCCATGGGAAACAGTCCGACGGCCGTTAGAACCGAGAACCTTCCCCCGATGTCGGGAGGAATCGGCAGTGTTGCGTACCCTTCCTGCCGGGCAAGATTTCTCAGGGCACCCTTGTCCGGGTCGGTGGTGGCAACGATCCGGGCGGCCGCCTCTTCGGTGCCGTACCGCTGCTCCATCCACTGCCTGAGCACACGGAAGGCCACGCCGGGCTCGGTGGTTGTCCCGCTCTTGGAAATCACGTTGAGAGTGACCTCACGGTTTTCAAGCACCTTGAGCAGGTCGGAAAGATAGTCCGAATTAAGGTGGTGTCCGGCGAAAAGGATTTTCGGGGACCGCAAATCGTCGAACGACGGCCCGAGGAGTTCGACGGCGGCACGCGTCCCCAGGTAGGAGCCGCCGATTCCAATGCACACCATGGTATCGGCTTTCTCTCTGAGGTGCGAGGCCGTCCGCACCACCTCGTTCAGCAGATCGGCAGGTTGACGAGTGGGCAACTCCAGCCAGCCCAGATAATCGTTTCCCGGGCCCCGCTTCTCGACAAGGAGGCGTTCGGCCTCTGCGAGAGGCTCCCGATAGGCTTCCCGTTCCTTCTCGTCGATGTGTCCGCTCAGAGCTCGGTCATCGTATTCCAGGGAGTGTTGCGGCATGGTTTCTTTCCAAGGGTTGAAGTTGTGGGAATTTTCGGCGACCGTGGAGATTATCCGCTTGTTTCCAGAACCTTCTCCACCGTACTCTGTCCCCGCACCACGGGCTTGGACAGCGACATCATTATTTGCCCGTTCCTGAACAGGGTAACGGTTCCGGTCGACTCCGAAATGGTTATGGCCAGGGCTTTGGTGCATGCTGTAATTCCGGCCGACGCCACGTGCCGGGCGCCGAATCCGCTGGGCAGCGGAGCCCCCTCTGCATCGGGGCGGAGGTAGGTTCCGGCAGAAAGCACGACACCGTCGCCGGTGATCACGAACGCACCGTCGATACTGGCGAATTCCTTTATCGTTTCGTCAAGCCCGGGATCCATAATGCTTCGTTCCGCCTCGCTGTATCCGCGGAAGGGGTTGATGATCAACTGGCGAGCGAACAGGTTGACCGTATTGGTATCCCCCAGCACGAATATCGTGCCGGTGGGTTTTCCTTCTCTTCCTTCCACCGCGATTTCTCCGGCAATACCCAGGACCCGCTCCAGGACTTCCGGTTTCACATCACCGGGCAGAATGGTCTGGGAGGCGGTGAAGAAAAACTCGTACTCCCGGGCAATGTCCAGCGCCACCATGGTATCGAATTGTCCGCTCTTGGAGTTTCCGGAGATGCAGACAACCTTGTCGTGACGAGAGATGAGGTTGCGGGAGAGTGCCAGCAGGATGCCGATTTTGATCTGCCCTATTCGCGACACCTTGAATGGGGGGGCCTGAATACAGGCCGCGATCCGCTTGTCGTCCTGGCTGAAACGCGTCTTGTTGGCGGTCACCACCAGGACGTTCAGCCGGGTTCGCAGCTTGTCGAGGAAGTCGTTTTCTCTGACGGCGTCGGCAAAAACAACGATTGCCCTGGCCTTGATATCGCGTGCGAGCGATGCGGCCGAGGTAAGAACGGGGTCGGAGGCCGGTTTCCCGGAACGGGACCGTTTTCTTTTTCGTTGGGTTTGATCGAAGGAAGAAACGATGGCGCGGATGTCGACGGGTCCTTCGACCGAAAGAATCTGTTCACGGACGATATCCGACTTGAAACAGTACGCAATCTCCGACAGCAGAGAGACCTGCCGAGTTGCGTTGGCTTCGTTGTCCTTGCTGATTACCAGGACAATGATACGTGCGCGGGCTCCTCGAGCGGCGTCGTAGTTGACTCCCGTAAGGCTGCGCCCGACCACCACCGCAAAATCATCCTCAATCGGGCCGCGCGTCTGGGGAATAGCGATTCCCTGACCAATAAACGTCGACGCCGACTCTTCGCGCTTGAGTATCTCCTCGACGATCGGTTTCTGGCGCCTCTTTCCCAGCGCTTTCAACAAGGCCTGTGCAAGTTCGGTGATGGCCCCGACTTTGTCCTTTGAACTGAGATCGACTACCGTCGGTACTTTTAGATACTGTTGGAACGACACGGCGTATACTCCTTCGACTTACTCAATTGCAGCGGCGTAATAGTCCAGGATCGACCGTCTGGCGATTGTCGGTTCGCTTCCGTTTGAGGTCAGGCCGCGAGAGCGCTGCAGTTGCGAAACACCTTCACGAACAAGCTCCTCGCCGCTCTTGCCGCGAATTGCCCTGATATTGCGGCCTTGTGCTTCCAGCCGCCTTACAAGATCGGGCATCGCAGGGGCGACTTCGTCGGGCCGGGACGTGCCGGATTCTCGAAGAGCGTACGCGAGAAGATGTTCCGGAAGGAGGGCATAAAGCGAAAGCAGCCGTCGTCGGGTCTCCGCGGCCACATTTCGCACGGCTCCCCGGTTCGACCAGAAATCATCGGCCCCACCCCCGTTGTTACGCTGAAGCTCGGTGACATCGGCGGCGGGGAACGGCATGCCGATATCAACGTATACGGAACCGAATGATCGCCCGAGTCTCGAGCCGCCGATAAATCCGGCGAAAGCCAGCATGTCGGCGCCCAGATACATGAGGTTCCCTCGCAGGCGATCGAAGACCGGCCGTTGAGGCTTGCGCAGGCCCTTGCCCTTGCCAAGCATTTCGAAATAGCGGAGTTCGGGAAGCTGCTCGTACGAGATGGCCGCCGGCAGGATCATGACTTCCCGCTTCGGATCCCGGGCCTGGGCTACCACCGCGGCGCCGAGGACCACCTGGTTGATATCCATCATGTTACCCTTGTAGCTCCGCCCCCCCTCAGGGAAGACAATAATGCTGTCACCGTCAAGCAACATGGCGGCAACCTGTTCGCACAGATTCGAGATATACGTGCGATTCCTGGCGCTGTCGCGCTTGACGGTGAATGCGCCGTAGCCGCGGTACTTACGGCCTACGTACGGCAGACTGGTCAAGTTGTCACCCGCGGCAAACCGCAGATTGTCAATGCCCAGCTCACTGGCGAGCAGTCCCAGGAGAAAGTAGTCTGCGTGACTGCGGTGGGTGCAGACAACCATGAACGAACGCCCCGCGAATTCCCCGGGGGAAAGCGGAGGGGACGCGACGGAGATGTCGGTAAAGGCCCGTTCGAAAAACGTTCTGACCTTCCCGATGACATCCTTGACGGCCTTGTCGTATTCTTTCATGGGTTTGTCCGGAGGGATGGGAATACTCGATTAGAGCAGTACAAAATACAACCTTCCCACCACTGCGGGTACCTGAGAGCAGGTAGCGGAAGCGAAATAAAAACGGCGGGAAGGGGATGGGCTCCCCTTTCCCGCCGGTGCGGTCATGTCAGTGAGATCGCCTATGCGGCGTTTTCTACGGCTCCCTGGCCGCCGCGCGCCTCGAGGTCGATCTCGATGCTCTCTCCCTCATTCTTCATCTGTTCCACGAGATCGTCACGGCCGATCACCTGAAGGTGTCGAATACGCTTGTACTCGTTGCGGTGACCGGGACAGTACTTCGGATACACGTACTGCCGTGGGTATACCTTCACCTCGAACTGATTGTCACAGCCCTCAAGGTCACACGTCAACACCATCGTGACCACTTCGGTATACCCGTGTTTGTACGTCTGGTTTTTGATATTAACGTCTTCGGGCTTGGTACGTTTGCGAATACGGTACCGGTCCTGGCGGTGTTCCGGGCAGTATTTCGAAATGTGGATTCCGAAAAAGATTTTCCCACATCCGGGATACTGACACCGTTTTTCCCGAAGTTTCTGACGTCGTCTCGACTTAGGCAACTGCATAAAAAAAGCATCCTTCCTTGAAATTGCAGTGCAGGAAAGCTCAAAAACTCCCCTTACACAACTGTGCGATAGTAATATAGGGGCAAATTGGCAAAAAGTCAAGTGATTTCGCGCAAAAAGCCCAAAAAAGACTGGGGACGGGGGTACATTTATTATATTTAGACGGCAGGCCCCGGGTGGGTGCTCTGCCTGCAATCAAGCGCCCATCGCTGAATCATTTTTCAGCCCAGAGCAGCATCGCGGCCATCCCCCTTTCCTTTGCCGACGGCCGACGACCCCTTTGACATCGTTTTCTTCCGCGGCGGATGGGAATCAGAGGTTTGACAGTGCCGCATCGATGGCATGTATTTTGCATCACTGCTCGATATCCGGACAAAGACGTCCTTGAACGGGTTCGAATAGTACGGCTGCATCCGCCGTCGCGCCGACCGGTCATCCAGCAGGTGGCGTGTCGTGTTCTCAAACCGCTGTCCCATTCCCCGTTGGATGTTTCGGCGAATCCAGCGTGTCGATATCAAGGTCAAATGTCTTCCCCGCAAAGAACTCCGCCATGTTTTCTCCCGGAGACACCCGTTGAAGGCGTGTAGCATACAGTTCCGCGGAATCCATCAACGCCTGAAACATTGCAACCGTGTCCATGCCGGCCACATTGAAATCTTCGGCTACATAGAAGATTGCGGAAGTGGCATCCCAACCCTTCGGCAGGCCGATACCCAGGTGGAGACTGTGCCGCTTGACAGGCCAGAAATCGCGGCTTTCCGGGTGAAGCTTTGCCCTTCCCGGTTTCCCGAAGAGAGTTGTTTCAGGGGCAAGGGGTTGAAGCAACCAACGACCAGCCGTCCCCCGAGCCTGCCGGCCCGTCCCTTCCGACGTATACCACACCCAGCGTAAGGATGCACTACCGGAGTGGCTGCTCGTAGACTATTGGAGCTGATCGGCAAGGTAATTGGCCATTCTTCTGCTGAAGACTTCGTGAAGGAAGCGACAACGGCCCTCTATCGCGGCAATAGTGTTTTCTCACGGCCTCGCTGATATGGTCAAAGTCGCCCAATGGATCGGCACTCGTTGCAGGCGATGAGTGGTTGCGGTATTCGATTCGCGGCGAGAACATCACTGATGTGAGGAAGCGCCGGCCGGGTGCGCGTATCAAACACAGGGTCAAGGACAACTGGATCAAAATGTACGACAAATTCGGGGTCGTACTGCGTGTGGAACCAGCGATCAATGACCCGCACATGTTCCGCATACGCGGGTTGGTCAACCATGAAGATGAAATCGCAAATCTGGGAAATCGAATCAACGTGTCGGTCGAAACCTTCAACCGCGAAAAGCCCTGTTGCTTCGAACTTTCCGTTACGATCAGCACCGCTGTTGCCGGCCCCGGGGACGGCATATCTCTCGAAGAGCTTCCGGACAAACTACACGCGTAGCATGTTCATATTTGTTGGGTAGTTCCAGCCGCTGTGGAGGTGAGTGTCGGCCGGATACGTGAACGAGGCGGGGTTCAGGGGACCTGAGATTCCTCTCCCGAAAATGCTTCATTTTATCTCCGCTGCGCTTGAGAAAAACCCGGTTAATTGGTATATTTCCTTCAGGATGCTGAGAAAATGAATTGCACGCGTGATCGCCATAAAAAAATGCGGTGCTTGTCGCTCTTCTGCTTACTGTGTGTCATTGTCGCGGCTTCCGCACTCCCGCCTTACAGTGATTTCTCCGACGAGGGAGCGGGTTTCTACGGCACCACACCTGCCGGGGACACGTCGGACACGCTCTCCGGTGTTCGTATCGGAATTCTGGGACCGGAATCCGGTTCCGCGGGCAGTCACTTGCGCAACGGGGCGGCGCTGGCCATTACCGAAGCGAATGCTGAGGGAGGATTTCGGGGCGAACGGCCTCTTACCGTGGTGATGCGTTCCGACGAAGGCCCGTGGGGTGTTGCGGCAAAGCAGGTGGTGAAGCTTACGTACGAAGACGGCGTCTGCGCCATAATCGGTTCCCTCGACGGACACCGGGCCCATCTGGCGGAATTGATTACCGCCAAGGCCTGGATCCCCTATATCACGCCCGCCGCGGCCGACCTCAGCATCGACTACGCCAACGTACCGTGGGTATTCCGATGCATGCCCGATGACGGCAGCCAGGCCGAACGACTGACAGACTACGCCGGAGATCAAGGGTTCTTGCGGGCTGTAGCGATAACCGGGGGAATCAGGGAATCACGCGTTGGTTGGCACCGACTTCAGCATGCCGTCGCACGCAGTCCGGTTCAATGGGTACTTCATGCCGAATATGACCCGAACCATCCCGCGGCGGTGGTGCCCGGCGTGCTGCGGCACGTCGATGTAGACCCCTGCGATGTTTTCTTCGTCTGGGGCTATCCCGACGAGGTACGGACAATCGTACGCCGGCTCCGTGACGGCGGCAATTGGGCGCCGGTGTTGCTTCCTTCATTGTGTTCGACACCGGAATTTGCCTCATCAGCGGTCGGATTGGGCCGCATTGTCGTGGCGGCTCCTTTCGATCTCAGCCGCAAAGACTCGATATACTCTTCTTTCAGCCGCCGATACGGCGCCGCGTACGGAACCGTGCCCTCGCCCGTGGCCGCGTATTCTTACGATGCGGCCCGTATGCTGGTGAGGGCCGTCCGTGAAGCCGGCGCCGATCGAGCCGGGATTCGCCGATGTCTGGCCACCATGACCCATCAGGGCGTAACCGGCGAGATGTCGTTCAACGGTCTCGGCGGCAATGAGTCGACCCCGGTCCTGATGTCTCTTGTGGACGGACAGTGGATTCGTGTCGAAGAGCTCAGCGAACGCGCACGGAGACCGGGAAGTATTAATCGCCGGCCGCCGTAAAAGGCGTCCGGCGGCGATACAGCTTTTTTCTGGCCGCGATATCCGCGGCCAGAACCGTATCGGCGCGTGCGCGGGCTATGACCAGGGCCGTATCGGCGAAACTTACCGCCCGGTCGAAATCGCCGTCGGCAGCGTAGACTGCCCCCATGACGTCGTAGAGCCTCGGCGGGCGCATGCCCCGGGGAATCTCATGGATCGACTCCATAAGTGACCGCGCACGATCGGGGCGACGCTTCTCCGCCGCGGGATTCACCGCCAGAATCCACGCCAGTTGCATGCGGGCGTACCACGAACTCGAATCGACCCGCAGGGCGTGTTCAAACGCCCGGCGCGCGCGGTCGAAATCGCCGTGCCGGAGTGCATACTTTCCAAGGTTCCGGGCGGGAAGCAGGTAAGTCGAATCGGCGGACATCGCCCGGCGGTAGTACTCGATCCCCTCCTGATATTTTCCTTTCCGAATGAGAGCGGTTCCCTTGCAGGTCAGCATGTGCGCGTTGTCGGGGTAGTGGCGAAGCCCCTCCGAGGCAGCCGAGTCGGCTTCGTCGTAGCGCTCCAGTCCGATCAGCGCGAAGAACAGGTCCTGGAAGACTCCGATCGACGGTTTGAGCTGGAGGGCTTTGCGAAGCTCGGCGGCGCCTTTCTCCAGGTTGCCCCGGAGAAGGTATTCCTTTCCCCGGCCTTCGTACCAGTATGAACTGACGCCTTCCTTGTGCAGGCGGATCATGAAATCATCGGCAAGCGGCGTATGGGCCTTTGCTTCGGGAAGCTGATCCAGCGCGAGGCTGTAGGCTCGTCGTTGCTTCTCATTACCCAGCCGGCGGTGCACGTCGACCAGCATGCGCAGCGCCTCGATCCCGTCGGGCACCGCCTTCAGCGCCTCCTCGCAGTGGCGCTTCCCCACATCGAGATTGTCACGGTCGATTTCCACCTGCGCCAGCCCGGTATGAGCGTGATACCGCGTGAACCGCGGTATTTCATGGTGGTTCAGTACGCGCCGGAAGACAAGAGCGGCTTCTTTCAGCTCACCGCGCTTGTAAAGCTCCGTGCCCAGACGTACCTGCACCATCGGATAGAACCCGTCGTACGCTTCACACCTCCGCAGCCACTCGAGGGCTTCGGGGGCGTTACGCTTCTGGAGCACGACGGCCAGGTAGTAGGGCCAGCCAAACGCTTCGGGCTGCATCCGGTGTGCCGCCCGGTAGCAGGGTACGGCTTCCTCGAGATACTCGTGAACGTGAAGGTTCATACCCAGCAGCCCCCAGGCGCGGGCCGACGCAGGGTTCTTCCGTACTTCCTCGATGCAGCGACGGATTTTGGCGGCAACCTGGCTCTCGGCTCCGGCCAGCGCGACCTCGGGAATCGATGCGCGCAATTGGTGCCGGCGCACGATGCGAACCGCGGCCGCGGCCAGGGCTACGACGACCACCGCTGCTCCGAGGTAGATGCCGATTGTTCGGATTCGTGGTTTCATGAAGCGCTCAACCTCGTTCGGACACGGATGAAAGAGAGGGTACCGTGCGGCCGTGTCCTTTGACCACACGTACGAAAGAGTTCGGCTCAGGCGGCTCGAAATGCTCCCGGGTACCGTCGGTCCACACTACCGACAGGGAGTCCACGCGGCTGATCTGCCCGAGGCCGACATGCACGCGTGGGTCGCTGCTTGAGCAATAGCTGTAGCCGGCCAGGCACAGCCGTCGTTTTGTTGCGCTTGGCAACGAGATTTCGACAATCGCGCCGTAGTCAAGCCGCCCCTCGGGCCTCAGCAAGGGCGAAACGGATAGCCAGGCACCCTTTGGGGGGCTGTCGTTGCGAAACAGCCGTGCCGCTTCCCCGCCGTTTGAGACCAGCAGATCGATATCTCCGTCGTTGTCCACATCACCGGCGGCCAGTCCCCTGCTGCTGCCCATGGTTGCGCAGAAGTCCCCACAGTCCGTCAGTGGAACAAACCTGCCCCCACCGTCGTTGCGGTAGATGCGATCGGGCTCGGAGTAAATATCCCAGTAGTCCCGAAGTGTATCGATCAGCGGTTTGGCCCGTATCATTCTGCCGTTGACATAGGCAATATCGAGGTCGCCGTCCCGGTCCAGATCGGAGAGGGTAGTGCCCAGTCCGGTGTACTGATAATGATGAGCGATATCTCCCATGAGCATGGTCTTGTCGGCAAACCCGATATCGCCGAGATTCATATAAAGCGTGTTGGTCTGTTCCATAAAATGGGTGACGAACATGTCAAAGTCACCGTCATCGTCCACATCGCCCACCGCCACGCCCATGCCGGCTTCGCTTTCGCCTTTACGGTTGACGGCCACGCCCAGCTCCATGCCGCGGTCCTCGAACGTTCCGTCGCCCCGGTTGATCCAGAAGTAGTTCGGCTCTCCATCGTTGGCGACAAAGAAGTCGGCCCGGTAGTCGTGGTTGAAATCCCAGGACACGACATTGAGGCCGTAGGAGGCTTTGTTCCCGACGCCGGACTCTTTGCTTACGTCGGTGAATGTGCCGTCACCGTTGTTGTGGAAGAGCCGGTCGGGGACGTGGTTGTATCCCTTGGGCCCACAGTAGTCTCCGCGTCCTTTCATGTCGGTACAGGTGATATCGGGGTCGAAGTCGACATAGTTGGTGACGTAGAGATCCAGGAACCCGTCGTTGTCGTAGTCGGAGAAGGTAGCGCCGGCGCCCCACGATGGGTTGACGATTCCCGCCTGTTCGGTGATATCCTCGAATGTTCCGTCCCCGCGGTTGCGCAGCAGCACATCCGGCCCGTCGTTGGCCAGATACATGTCCACAGCGCCGTCGTTGTCGATATCTCCCACGGCAACGCCCATGCCGTAGGTCGTGTCGCCGGTTCCCGAGCCCTCGGTGACATCGCGGAACCGAAGCGGATCGTATTGTTCATAGAGACGGTTGCGGGGCAGAGAATCGCTTCCGGTGTGCCAGTAGGTCCCGTTGAGACAGTACACATCCAGGTCGCCGTCGTTGTCGTAGTCCAGCAGGGCGCACCCCGCCGCCATGCTCTCGCGCATGATATAGCGATCCAGTTCTCCGGCGTAGTGTATAAAATCGATACCGGCGGCGTTGGTGATATCGGTGAAGACGATCGAGGCGCCGTTGCCGAAACCCGGCTCGTCAACCGCCGAGTCATTCTTAGGGGAACGGTTGCAGGTTGTCGTCACCACGAGGGCACCAAGCAACGCGTGTTTGCTCAGGATGGACAGTGTAGCGGGCTTCATGAACGGGTATCTGCGAGCTCAACGGTACGGCAGAGCACTTCGGCGCCCCGATCGTTGCCGTGCGGTACGGACGCCTGTAGTTAAACTACATAAGGTTACGTCGTCTGCGTGTGTCGTGTATCCGCCGGGGCCTTACGGTGGCATCATTCCCTCTACCGGATCCCGCCCCTCCCGGGACACTGTCGGAACCCGCAGTGCTCTCCTCCCTGACATTGCTTCCCCCGCCGGAATCCCGGTCGAATCGCATACCAGTACGCCCCGACAGTGGAAAGATTTGTATATTTTCACTGCCGGCCGGGACGTCCTGTGAATCCCGGAAAGCCGTCGTCGCACGGAGGCAAAGCCAGATGGTGAGAATCCTGTTCCTTTGTGTGGGCAATTCCTGTCGGAGCCAGATGGCCGAAGGCTGGACTCGGCATCTGCGGGGCGGGGACATGGAGCCGTATTCGGCGGGTACGGAGAGCCACGGAATCGATCCGCTTGCCGTTAGCGTCATGGCCGAGGCCGGCGTGGATATCTCGGGTCAACGCTCAAAGTCGCTCGATGAGGTCCGAACGGTGGGCTTTGACTGGGTTGTCACGCTCTGTGACTCGGCCCGCGAAACATGCCCTGTCTTTCCCGGCAACGTGAAGCGGACGCATGTCGCTTTCGACGACCCTCCAAGGCTTGCCGGCGATACGGAGAATGAAGAAGAGAAGTTGCGGCACTACCGCCGCGTTCGTGATGAGATCCGTTCCTTTG
>CAZNDN010000003.1:73007-82082 GCA_964571815.1 uncultured Fibrobacterota bacterium
GGTCACGTTCGGCCCGGATACCATCAGACCAGACGCCGATGCAGAGTGTTCTTTCGCATTCCACGGAACTCCGATGGAGAAGGATGTAGATGCCCGGCGTTCCCCGTTCGCGACATCGCCGCTGACGCGGGGAATGAGGCGACATTTTTCAGTTTCGGGCCAGAGGGACAAGGGTCTTTGTAACGGCTACGGCCCTACCCCTCAGAAGGTTCCTTGATGCATCGGCCGGCATCATGTTTCAGGTGAGACTTTCAGGGGGATTGATTGGTTCGCATTCCATTTGACAAAAGCTTGCCAATTGTATTTTGTGCCTGTCATTCAAACTTACCGGCCATTGGCCGGGGACAACAATCGCGGGGTATCGGAATGGTCAATGAAGGTTTATCGGTATGCGGGGCGGTGTGCGCTGAATGCGCATACCTGAGCGAGGGCAGGTGCCAAGGTTGTTCGGCGGTCCACGGCAAGGTCTGGTGGACGCGGCATATCGGGGTCGACGTGTGCCCGGTGTATCGGTGCGTAACCACGGAGCGGGAATTTGAACACTGCGGCCGCTGCGCGGACATTCCGTGCAGCCTGTGGAAGAACCTGAAAGATCCCAATCATTCGGAGGAAGAGCACGAAGCGGGTATTCGTGAGCGGGCAGAGAGACTTCGAATCGGACCGTAGTGCCCCCGAGCTTGCCAGCTTGACCGCGGGGGAACGCCCTGTTTCGTAATGGGATAAGCACCACCGCAATTCACGATATCGACCACGCGTTTACCTCAGTCGGGACGCAGCCAGGGATCAATAATGACGGCCCTGGATTCCACCGGCTCCTTCCGCAGGTGGGATATGCGCGCGTAGGCCTCCGATGCGAAGCACTGTTTCAACCGATCTGTGTTGGGGAAGGATATGCAGACAAACCGTTGCACGTCCCAGTCGCCTGAAACAACCTCGAACAATTCGGAACGGAAGACGTAGGCGCCGCCGAAAGATCTGAGTATTGGCTCAGCTTGCCGAAGATACTGCTCGTACGTTGCGCGATCGCGTATCCGGAGTATTTCGATCAGGAAGTGAACCATGCGTTGCACTTCCTTTCGGTGGAAAACTGCGTAGTGATGGGGGATGCTTAGTTCAAATTTCCAACAGTCGGGTCGATCAGGACCTCTGCTCGGTTCTCCCCTCTGCAATCCGGATGGAGATCACCCCCGCCACGGCAACCTCAACGAGGCTCCACGGGACCGCAATCCAGAGTATTCCGTAGGGGAGGACGTTCATGTTGCCGATGACAACCCACATCATGAAGAATGTCGTGATCCAGGTGACGGTAACCGCCTGGATGAAACGCACGTTTCGCACGAGATACAGGAGCACTCCGGCCAGGACAAAACTCCACACTGCCCAGAGGGCGTTGTTGATCGCCGATGAGGGAAATACCAGGCCGAGGCTTTGGTATTTGTCGATCCAGAGGTTCTTGAAGAGCAGTTCGTTGCGCAGGAACTCCGATCCGCCGATCCAGAAGCCCGACAGCACAAAGGCGACGAGTGTTTTCTTCATTGCGGCACTCCTTTTGTCGTTGACCGGTAAGGAACCGGTGTTTGAAGTTTTGTGACGGTGCGGCGTCGATAATCTGGACCCAGAGTTCTCAGACATCACTTTCGGGTGGATCGACGTCCGTTTCTTCCGCCCCCTGTGCCGAGGCACTCCTGTTCGAGTCGACATGCCAACAGAGTGTCCCAACATACCCCTCGGACACCTCCAGATCACGAATGCGGTAGCGTCTCTCCCCGGCGGCCCTTTCGACCACAGGGATCTCGTCGAGCATGACCGTCGGCTCAACGGGCACAGTGAAGTCTTTCAGGGGATAGGAAAGGCCCCGCCCCGTTGCCTTGATGAAGGCCTCTTTGCGAGCCCAGCAGGCATAGAAGGCGCGTGCCCTGGAACCCGGCGGCAGCCGATGCCACCGACTGACCTCACTCGCTGCAAAAAACCGCTCGGCAATACCGCTGAGGTCGGTCGTGCCCCTGAGCTGCTGGATATCGACACCGACCTCGTGGGCCGCACTGAACGCAAGAAGGGCATGTCGTCCCGAGTGGCTGACATTGAAATTGATCCCCTTGCTTGCCGGCACGGCAACATGAGGTTTGCCGTTGGGGCCGTGGTCGAATACAATGCCGCAGGGGTCAAGGTCACCGCCAAGGTAGGCGGTCAGCAGGATACGGAGGGTGGCACGGGTCACCGTGAAGATATCCCGATCCCGATCAAAGTAGAATCGATCCGCCCGCGTGCGTTCTTCCTCGACCAGGATCCCCCGAAGACGGCTCATCTCCGGAGGTGGGATATCCGCTCCGCAGTGCAGGACGTGAATGTCGTGACGGTTGTACACTACGTCAAGCCGCCCGGGCACGACGCCGCCATACAGGTTGACTCCTTCGAGGCTGCGCAACGTCATAGTCCGCCGCACATGTTCACGTTACGCCTTCCCATGCCCGGTCGGCACGCGATGCTTGACGCATGCTCATTCCCTTCCGACATCCGCGATGTTGTCTCCGCCTTCAATTGTCATCAAGCGTCCCCAGACCCCGGCATTTCAAATGACCGGTATCACCCCACAGCTCCATAGTCCATTTCTTTGCATCGGAGATCCCGAAGATGTTTATGGCCCCGTTAAAGAGGGAATATGATCGCGGGGCATGAAGCGGGATGTCCAGCGCTTTATGGATACAACTCATGAGAACGCCGCCGTGGGCAACAATCAGCACCGACGCGCCGTGATGTTTTTCGGCGATTTCCTCGATGCCGGAGATGTTTCGTGCATATCTCTCGCGTATCGATTCACCTTCGGGAACTCTGAAATCAGGATCGTATTCATGCAATCGGCGGGAATCGGCAGGGTGCTTTTCCGCGAATTCCTTTTTGGTTATTCCCTGAAGAATTCCCAGGTGCCTCTCCCGCAGTCGCCTGTCGAAAATGAATTCTTTCCCGAGCGCCTTTCCGATAATCTCGGCCGTTTCCGCGGCACGTCCCAGATCGCTGCAATAGCAATGGTCGACGGCATACTTCTTCAGCCCTTCCGCCATGGCCTCCGCCTGCCGAATGCCCAGGTCGGTGAGAGGGCTGTCGAGGTGACCCTGCTGTCTCTGCGCCCTGTTCCATTCGGTCTCGCCGTGCCTTACAACTATGAGGTTCGTCTTCATGCGGAATCTTCCCGTTGCCTGGTCTTTGTGGTGTGGTGAGCTACTCGTTGTTTCGGTTCCACCTCTGTCTTCGAGCATTGCATGTGCTCAACGAGTCCCGGATTTCACCATCTCCGGACGAGAATCCCTTCTCAGTTCAGCTCACCATTCCCGAAACCATTCCTGATCAGACGTCTCCATTTGTGCTGCCGCCAACGGTAGAACAGGTTTGCAAACAGATAGACCCCAAACGTGAGTATTCCGGCCTTGATATCTACCCGGTCAATATACCGGATCGACTTTCCGTCCCTTTGTCGTCGGATCAATACCCAATGGTCCCATCTCTTGACAATGTCCCCGTACCCGTTGTCTCTGATGATGTGCTCCTCAGGACTTTCCGTCTTGATCTTCTCAACGACAATCGCCTGCCTTCCCAGGGGTATGAGGTCGAAGAGTCTGAGCATTGCAGGGTACTCCCCCTGTTCCCATGCGGCAGGGAATTCCCCCGGCGTTACGGGCGCGAAGGTCAGCAGCGGTGCCGAAACATGCATCCACGCCGCCGGTTTGTTCAACTGCTCAATGAAAGCATCATAATCAACCACAAAAGTTGTCTCAATATTGACTATCATCGGCAACCTTCCTTAGCTCCGGGTTTTCCTCGAGAACAGGCAATGGACTCAACTTCCGCTGTCCGACCGTACCCCTTTCCCGCGGTGCCCATGAAATGGGGGGCGGCCGGGGCGACGCTTGCAACAACACCGCCCGGAGGAGCGTTGTATCTGGGTCCGCGCCGTGTACGGTTGAAGAAAAAATAGTAGACCGCTTCCTCCCGATTCGCGCTGCATGGAAGATGCTGCCGCGGGAGAGCAAGCATGCATTCGCAATGCCGCGGTGCGACCGGTGGCAGAGTGGAAGAGAGTGGCGATCGACGCTCTCCCGCGCCCAGGACATAACTTAATAAATTGCCTCCGTCCCCGATAACTGGCACAACATCAAAGCCTTACAACATCCAACATCCCCGTAGTCATCCACGGAACGTACGTAATCAGCAGCACCGCTACGATAAGTGCAATTAGAAACGGCAGGACGTCCTTGTAGACCTTCGCCAGGGGCTCTTCAAAACGGAATGATGACAGAAAAAGGTTGATTCCCACCGGAGGCGTGAGATAGCCCAGCTCGAGGTTGGCCAGGAAAATGATACCCAGGTGCACGGGGTGTACGCCGAAGGATTCGGCCAAAGGAATTATCAAGGGCACGACTACCATGGTGGCGGAGAAAATATCCATGAAACAACCGGTGATCAGCAGCGCGATATTGAGTACGATCAGGAAGACGTAGCGCGATGAAACATGGGCGCTGACCCACGAGGCCAGCTTCATGGGAATCTCGGCATCGACGATAAAAAATGACAGGCCGTTGGCCACGGCCAGGATAATCAATACCCCACCGATCAGGGGAACGCATTTGAGGAATACGCCCGGAAGCGCCCGCGGCTTGATGTCGCGGTGGATCACCGTTTCCACAAACAGTGCGTACAGCACAGATATCGCGCCGGTCTCCACGAGTGTGGTGATACCACGGAAGAACAGCACGATAATAATCACCGGAAACAACAGCTCCCACGCGACATCTTTGAGAGCGGCCGCCGCTTCTCGCGGCCGAAAGCGACCGCGACTCGTCTTGTGCTTCACCGCGGCCCGTACCCCGAGGGCCGCCACGGTCACCACCATGAGCAGACCGGGGATGATCCCCCCGACGAACATCTTCTTGATACTGATCCGTGCAACCACACCGTAGAGGATGATCGGAAGACTGGGGGGGAAGAGCAGGCCGATGCTTCCCGAGGCGGTCAGGAGGCCGGTTGTGAAACCCTTGGGATATCGACTCTGCACGAGCATGTAGGAGAGCAGGCCGCCGAGTGCGAGGATGGTTACTCCCGAGGCGCCGGTGAATGTCGTGAAGAATGCACACACCACCGTTGCCATGATTGCCAGGCCGCCCGGAAGCCACCCCACGGCTGCATCGAACAACCGCACCAGCCGCTCGCCCGCCTTGCTCTCCGAAAGAAGAAATCCCGCAAGCGTGAACAGCGGAATCGTAGGAATTACCGGCCCGCTCAGCATGGTGTAGGCCTCGTTGGGAATCACCGCTATGGTGCCGCCGGATGAGGCAAAGAGAAGCGAAGCCAGCCCGCCGAGTACCACGAAAATCGGCATGCCCAGAAGGGCCGCCGCAATCAGCACCAGCGACAGAGGCCAGACCAGACCGCCAAGATGCGCATGAAGCGGTCCGCCCAGAAGCCACGCAAGTGGAATCCCCGCCGCGGCAACGAGCTTGCAATGAATTCCTTTCGGAGCGCGCAGAATAAACCGCAGTGTCAGGACCGCAAAGCCCACCGGCATCACCAGCATGACAATGCGCATGGGGACTATCCCTACCGTGCGGTCCGGCCCGAAGCCAACCCGGGTGAAATACCACGCACTCCAGGTCAGAATTGTACTCACCGTGGTGGCCACGAGCGACGTTGCGGCCAGGACACGGTTTTTCAGCGGCTCTTTGAGGAGGTCTACACCGACCGAAAGCGCCAGGTGCCTTCCTTCACGCGAGGTGATCATGGCGCCGGCAAACGTGATCCACAATACGAGGTGCTGCACGTACTCGGTGGCACTGTGCACGCCCCCGCCGATGAGGCGCGCCAACACTTCGGCCGCGGGGATACATGCGATCAGCAGGAGAGCTCCCCCCGCGACGGTGTTTTCCACGTACCTGCCTGTGGAGACCAGCTTGGCGTAGAGGGAACGCATGGGACGGTACCGTGCTCAGCGGGATTGGGAAGAGGTGCGGAAATCCCTGAGAAGCGCTCGAATCGACTCGATTTCTTCCTTGTCCAGCGAATTGCCGTAGAGTTTCGGCAGGCCCGACTCGACAACTCCTTTCCACTCGGCAACCGCATCGGCGGGAACCGGGTTGACGGTCAGGTTGTGCTTTTTCATGATTTCCACGGCCTCCGCATCAGCCTTCCCCGTCTCTTCCTGCATCTCGGCGGCGGCTTTCCGGCTCGCCTCCAGGAGACGGGGCCGCAGCTCAGGGGAGATTTTGTTCCATACGCGCGTGTTCACCACGATCGCGCCCACCAGCGGAGCCCATCGCATGGCGCACATGTTGGGTGCAAGCGCAAACCATTGCTGCGATGCGGCCGAGAGGGGCGTAGCCGAGAAGGCTTCGACCATACCGCTCTGAAGGGAAGACATGAGGTCGGTGACCGCAAGGGGGACCGGGTGAAACCCCAGCTCTTTCCACGCCTGTGCCCCGTCGGCATCCCCGGCCCACACGAAGAGCTTCTGTTTTCGAAGATCGGCCGGCTTCACCACCGGCTCCTTGGAAAAGAAGTGTACCCATCCGACCATATTCCACGCTATCACCTTGAAGCCCTGCTTTTCCAGACCCTTTTCGTAGCGGGGTTTCACGTTGTCAAGCACGAACGCAAGCTCTTCGTCGGTCCGCACCGTCAGCGGCGCCTGAATATTGAGAATCACCGGATGTATCCTGCAAAGCCCCACACCTGTCATGCCGGCGGCGTCGAGCTGGCCGATCCGCATCTTCCTGATCATGTCCATTTCACCGCCCAGGATCCCCCCGCCGTAGATCTTCAGCTTGACTTCGCCGTTCGAAAGCTCCTCCCACCGCGTCGCGATCCTCCGAAGCCCGTCGTCCCACGGTGAGCCCGTGGGCGCAAGGCTTCCCAGCTTGATCGTGCGTCCGCTCGCCGCACAACCGATCAGCAAAGCAATCACCGCGGCTCGATTGACACATTTCGGAAAGGTCATTGCACTTCTCCTTGTCCGCCGTTTCCTTCGTCCCCGCTCTCATCGCCCGCCCGTCCGTCTTCCTCACTCAGAAAGAACCGGTCCGCGTGCTCCAGCAGCCACTGCGCCCTTCGTTGCGTGATGATATTCAGGAGTCGATATTCCACTACCTTGTCCACGTCGACTTTGCGGGCTTTGTTCAGCAGGGAGGTGAATTCTTCACGATCCTGATTTTTCACCGACACGGTTGTTGCCAGTGCGACATACGGTCCCGCCCGCGCACCGTCGGCCAGCTCGACCGCCCTGCGGAAATGCTCCCGCGCCTTTTCCTTGCTTCCCCCCATTGCCTCGGGGATACTGCCGTAGTAGGAGATGAAAAACTCGTGCGCGCTTCCCTTCCCGTACGTTTCGTTGAGTTCCAGCACTTTCCGGACCATGGCCACGGCCCGCGGCATGGACATCAGCAGCCCCAGGTTGAACTTGTCGGTGGTCAGCGCACCCATCCACGACATGCCCGCCCAGTAAAGATACGACGTGTCGGATTCGTTGCAGAGTGCCAGCGCAGAGTCGGTCATTCCGGTACTCAGCATGGTGTCGAACCCCGGATGCCGTACTTCAAGCGCGTGCAGCACGTAGTCCCGGCCCCGCAGGAACAGCTTGCCGGCGCGGTCCAGCATTCGCTTTTTCTCATCCAGGCGCTCGTCCGGAAGACGGTTGGCGGGCAACTGCACGTAAGCGTAGGCGTAGAGGGTGAAGGCCTTGCACGTGGCCATGAGCAATTCCGGATGATCGGGCGTTGCCTCCAGCAGCGACTCGTAGAGCTTGAGGGCAAAGGGAAGCGCATCGCCCACAAGCCGCGGGTCCTCGTCACCGGAGAATACCGTACCCCCCTCTCCCGAAAGGGCATCGGCCACGGAATTCACGGCAAGCCGTTTCACCGAGCACCCGGCAATAAGCGGCACGGCACAGGCAATACCGATTGCGAACAGGCTTTTTCTCAGATTCAAACCCACCTTCTCTTTGCTCCTCGCTTCATGGGTTCGGCCTTTCCACCGACGTTCTACAAAAATAATGCGCGATACATGACCGGCGGCGGGCCGGTGCAAAGCTGAATATTATTTTCCTTGCTTGCGCGACGGTTTCATTCAAATGCCCGGGAGGATGAACGCATGGACCTTGAAAAGGTAATACGAACCGTTCCGGATTTCCCCAAGCCGGGAATATTATTCTACGATATCACCAGCATTTTCGTCGAGCCCGTGGCATTCGGCTATGTCGTGGACCGGATGCTGGAGCTGTACGAGGACGCGGAGGTTGACGGCGTTATCGCGATAGAAAGCCGGGGTTTTCTTCTGGGGGCCTGCTATGCCCGCGCCCGGGAAGTCCCCCTTGTCCTTGCCCGGAAGAAGGGAAAGCTGCCGGGGGAAACCGTCTCCCGCGGTTATCTTCTTGAGTACGGGGAGGCCGTACTTGAAATTCACAAGAGCGATCTTGCGCTGGGGAAGCGGTGGCTGATCGTGGACGACCTGATCGCCACGGGCGGCACCCTTGAAGCCGTGGGATATATCGTGGAGTCGGTCGGCGCCGAGGTCGCGGGTATTTTTTCGATTGTCGGCCTGCCGTTTCTGGGCTATCACGAAAAAATCGGACGGTACAAACCCATTACCCTGATCGACTATGAGTCCGAATAGGTCGTTTCCGCCGCGGGGGTGGCAACCGGATGCACCTGCGACTTTTCAAGCAACCTTTCACCGACCCCTCGCGGCCGGAGCTGCTGCGGCTGCTCTTCGAAGCCTCGGACACGGCCGAAACAGCCTCGGCGCGTTGCAGCGACTTCTATCTCTACGCCTGGATCAGGCACCGGAGGCTGCTGCACGGGTTTCAAGCGGTGTTGGACGATGAATTCATACTGGAGCATACGGCGCCGTCGAAGCCCGATTTCGGCAGAATAGTCAGGGAACCGTTCAATCGGACGATCAGAGACGTGCGTTCCGCCGCGAAGCGCAGGAAGATGAACAAGATCCTTTCGGGGTTGCGCAACGAGTTCTTTCCCGATCTGCTCGAGGCGGTGGGGAAGATTGCGTGTGAAGAGAGTGGCGATGAAGTTCCCTTGA